>PIVS01000352.1 GCA_003353855.1 Desulfobacteraceae bacterium | reverse complement strand
TACGGGCCTGGCGCCGGGCAGCCACTTCTTCTATTCTCATTTTCGGCATGCCGGATTCAATGGCCTTGGCCATGCCGCCCAACTCTTCAACCTCTTTTAAGATTTTCCTGACTTCGTCAATAATGTTCTGGGTCAAACTTTCCACATAATAGGATCCGCCCAGGGGATCCACCACATCACAGATATGGGATTCCTCCTGGACCAGGATCTGGGTATTTCTGGAAATTCTGGCAGAAAGCTCAGTGGGAAGGCCCACTGCCTCGTCAAAGGAATTGGTATGCAGACTCTGGGTCCCGCCCAGAACGGCGGACAGACATTCCAGGGTGGTTCTGACAACATTATTATAGGGGTCCTGCTGTGTCAGACTCCAGCCTGAAGTCTGGCAATGGGTCCGAAGCATCTTGGATTTAGGATTTTTAGGGTTGAACTCAGACATGAGTTCCGCCCAGAGGAATCTGGCCGCCCGCAGCATGGCAATGTCCATGAAAAAATTCATACCGATACCAAAGAAAAAGGAGAGACGGGGAGCAAACTTATCAATATCAAGACCTGTGGTAAGAGCAGCCCGTACATACTCAAGCCCGTCGGCCAGGGTAAAGGCAGTCTGGAGAACCGAATCAGCTCCGGCTTCCATGATATGGTAACCGGAAATACTGATGGTATTAAATTTTGGCATCTCGTCCGAGCAGAACCCGATGATGTCTGAAATAATTCTCATGGAGGGGGTGGGGGGATAAATATAGGTATTCCGGGTCAGATATTCTTTGAGGATGTCATTCTGAATGGTTCCCATGAGCTGGTCATGGGCAACTCCCTGCTCTTCCGCCGCCACAATATATCCTGCCAGAATGGGCAGGACAGCCCCGTTCATGGTCATGGATACGGACATCTGGTCCAAAGGGATCTGGTCAAAAAGGATTTTCATATCTTCAACGGAATCTATGGCAACCCCGGCCTTTCCCACATCCCCTGATACCCGGGGATGATCCGAGTCATACCCCCTATGGGTGGCAAGATCAAAGGCAACTGACAGCCCTTTTTGGCCCGCTGCCAGATTTTTGCGATAAAAGGTATTGGATTCTTTGGCAGTGGAAAAACCGGCATATTGGCGAATGGTCCAGGGCCGTCCTGCATACATGGTGGCCATGGGCCCCCTGACAAAGGGTTCAAATCCCGGCAGATTGTCAATAAATTCTACCTTTTCCAAATCCTTGGATGTATACAAGGGTTTAACATCAATTCCCTCTGGAGTTTTTTTTGTAAGCGCCTCAAGAGGTTTTCCCCTCAGCCCTTTTGTTGCAAGTTTTTCCCACTTTTGAATATCGGACATTTGAGACATGGTTATCCTCCGGTCTTAATTTAATAGTTTTCTTGATAATTATCTGGGCAGACAGCGGCTTTTCTATGAAGTATAATATTTAGGCTATTGTTTTTCTTATCTTTCACACAATTCCACGAGCACGCCCGAGGTTGCCTTGGGGTGTAAAAAGGCAATTTTGGCACCGCCGGCTCCCTTTCTTGGTACCTGGTCAATGAGCTGGATCCCTTTTTCCTTAAGTTCGGCCAGGGCTTCTTCGATATTTTCCACCCGGAAGGCAACATGGTGAATGCCTTCACCCTTTTTCTCAATATATTTGGCCACAGGTCCGTCAACGTCCGTGGGCTCTAAAAGTTCCACCTCACTTTCCCCCACCGGCAAAAAAGCCGTGGTAACCTTCTGGGCCTCTACGGTTTCAGTGCCATCCAGTGTTAACCCCATGGCATCTATCCAAAAATTTTTCTTTTCATCAATACTTGAGACAGCTATTCCAAGGTGGTCAATCTTCAATATTTTCATATCGTATCTCCATATTTAGTTATTCTAATCACAATCATTATCTATAGTTGGTTCAAATGATGAAAGTCAACCATAAACTCATTGGAATCATTTAAAAAGCAGACGCTAAAATAAGGAACGGGGTAAGTAAAATTATTAAGGTCGGGACAGATCTACCCCGGAACCTGCAATTATCTTTTGCAACACAAGATCCTTGCCCTAGCGGAGCATTTCCGGCGATAGCCTGCCCGACACCAGCAATAACTTATCATATGCCTTTCTTTTTTCCCCATCGACCAGAATTTGAAATGCAGATTCCACCTGGGCCAGTATCTTCTCCCTTTCCAAGGTTGTGAACAAAGAATAGGTGCTTAGGGAATCTATATCATAAATGGATAAATTTTCCTTGTATGCCTTCCGGATATCATCCAAGGTCGCATTGGCAGGGAGGTCAAGAATTTCATAATGGGTATAATCGTCAAAGGCTGTCATAATACCTGATTCTTTAAAATGGTTTATTTTTCATATGTTAATGCTCCGGGCAATACGGGCAAGGTCATTGGCACTCCGGGTGTAGGAATAATTTGTGATAAAGGTTTTGCGCATCAGGATGGAATCATGAATTTTATCATCAAACCGTATATTACCCAGAAAAGTAAATTTTGAATAAAAATGCCGGTTACACACCTTTTCTATTTTAGACCCAAGGGAAGGGTCGTCATTTCTCCGCAGTTGATTGACCACAAACCTGAAATGGAAACCCTTTAATTTTTCTCTTAGCAAAGCCCCCTTTTCATGATCTTGCTTGGTGACGGCATTAATGATGCGAAAGGACTGATCCATGGTATTTCCGGAAAGATCCAGATGGCGGATTACCTGGTTAAATGTATTTTGTTTAAGGGTTTTTTTAATGACTCGAAAGTAGACCGCCTTGATAAAATTGAATGAATTTTCAATTGATGTAGGTTCCGGGGTGCAGACAAAAAAACCCTGTTTGGATGTGAGGAAAAAATCCAGCATGTTAAAATTAGTGCCCGCCCCCAGATCCATGAACACATAATCAAAATCAAGTTTTTGAATGGCCCGGATAATCTTTAACTTATGTGCGGTATGAAGATTTGCAGCCTCGGTCAGGCAGTTTCTGGAACTGACAAAAAAAAGGTTGGGGATCTTTGTGGGCATAACCACCTCTGAGAACTGGTCAACACTCTTGCCTAAAAAACTTTCCAACCCCCTGCCCGTATCCGGTTGTTCGATAAAGGTATGCAGATTGGATGCTCCCAGGTCCAGGTCCACCAGGACCACCCGCTTTCCCTGCCGGGCAAGCAAAACCCCTAAATTGGCGGTAATCATACTTTTGCCGATCCCGCCCTTGCCGCCGCCAACAGGATATATCTGTGTTTGTTTAATGAGCCGTTCCTTTATTCAAATATCCGTATAAATGTTAATTTATCGCAAACTTGAACAGCCGTGTCAAGCAGCCCTGACAGAACGTCCGATACAACCGCAGGAGATTGCGGTTGTATCGGGCGTAAGGAATACTTTAATAGCTTATTTTTCCGAGGCAGGTTTCTCGTCCCTGAGAACACGCCTTAGGACCTTACCCACGTTGGATATGGGAATTTCCTCCCTGAACTCAATCTGTCTGGGTCATTTATAACCTGCCATATTTTCCTTGCAAAACATTTGTATCTCTTCAGGGGTGGCGTTCTGGCCCTCTTTCAATTTTATGAATGCCTTTACGAATTCTCCGCATTTGGCATCGGGCCTTTTCCAATAGCCTTTCATAACCTGGGGGCCGCACACTGCGATCCCACCATCTTCTCCCCGGGGCAACTCCCGGGTGTCGTTTTCAAGATCCATAATCTTTACCATGGTTCCGGGCAATGGAAATCCTATGTAACCTATTTTTCTTGTTTCACGGTTGCCCGGATTAGTGGTCACAACCGGTGTCGTCTCCGTCAGGCCGTATCCTTCAAATATAATGGCCCCGGTTTTTTCTTCAAACTGCCGGCATAATTCAGGCGGCAGCGGCGCCCCGCCTGAAAAACAGGCCATCAAAGAGGATAAATCATAATCGTTTAAATGGGCATGATTGGCAAAGGCAGGGAAATACAAAGCAAAAAAGCAATACAAACGTCAGAGTTCGAGCATTCTTAATGCTTTCCATGCCGACCTTTACAAAGAGGCAAACGCCCATTAAAAAATGAATATGGCATGCTATGATAAAAGAAGGAAAAAACAGATAATTATTTTATCCTGAAGGGTATCAGGCCCCGATAACCTTCAACGTGTCACCTGCGGATCGAGCTGCCAGGATCTCAAACTCCTGATTCCGGTCACCATTTCAGGCCCGGTGCACACAAGGCTGATATCAACATCAAACCCGGCATCTGAATAAACAATGGCAATGCTTTTGATCACCCGGGCATCTGCATCTTTTTCCATACAGGTCAGTAAAATTCTGGGACGCCGGCCGGTCCTGTTTTTAAATTTTTCAATGCGTTCCTGAAGTGCAATCATATTTTGGTCCTCTAATTGCTCGCCATGGGATCAAAAACGGATTTTTGTGCCAGATCAGGATATTTGAGGCTAAGACTTTCAAGCTCTTTAATCACCTCGGGGGATCCGATGAACACCACGTTATTAACAAGCTGACTACAATCTTTTTCAGGAGAATAGTCCTCAATGGTGTGTTTGGACATGACAAGGTTAAAAAGATAAGTGGAGGAACCATGGGCAAGAATGCCCTTTGCCCGGATCAATTTTTCAGGGAGCAAGGGCACCATGGATCTAAAGGAATCTATGCCGGCTCCATTCCAGGAATAGACTGCAGACAGCAGCCTGTCCGGAGGGGTTGCATTGGTATCCGGGTTTTCAAGAAGTCTATCAATGGCATCATCAAGCTCCCGGGAAGATATTGGATCTTCTGTATCGGTTTCAAGGGCACAGGCCTGTTGTTTGATATAAAACCGTTCCATGGGTATGTCGGCATAGGTTGTCTCATAAAATTCCGGGGAAAGGTTGTGGGTGCCGATTATCTTCTTAATGGCAGGTATGGTGTCTTCGGAGACAAGATCCACTTTGTTGATCACAAACAATGTGGAAGATGCAATCTGTTTTTCCACGGAAACAAATGCTTCATAGGCGCCTTCAAAACAAGCGGCATCAATGAGACAAATCTGCTCCTTCATTTGGAACCGGTTCTTAAAAATAGATAGTTTCAAATCTTTTTTCAAATCCGATGGATTTGCAACACCGGTTGATTCCACTATCAATACGTCCGGCTTCAAATTCTGGGCAATTTCATTCAAGCCCCGGATAAAATCAGTTTTGACGCAGACACAAAAAATTGAGCCCTTGCTGATTTCAAGGATGTCAAACTCATCCCCTTCAATGAGGCTGCCATCCAGCCCGATTTCACCAAACTCATTCATCAGAATCATGAGTTTCTGATC
>PIVS01000023.1 GCA_003353855.1 Desulfobacteraceae bacterium | reverse complement strand
TAACACTACCCAAAAAAATCACCTCCTTTAAGATCATTTTATATATTGCTTATATTAGCTAAACTGCTACTATAGCATAGCGTTCCCGTAAATGTCCAATTCTTTATTTAGCAGGCACCTTCATGCAGGGATATAAATATTTTGATAAGCAGGCCCTGGAAAGGGTAGATAGTGCAGTCCTGATGGCGGAGGAGCTGGTGAATAATTTTTTTAAACTCTCCGCAGGTCATTGGCTGAGAAATAGATATGATATTAAAACAGCCAAGGACCTGGCTTCCCATGAGCGGGTTTCCGGTCCATTTGCCCAGGTTGTAAAATATGAGGCTAGAAAAAAAGAGGTTCCCCTGGGATCTTCTTCTTTTAGTTTGTATAAGGTGTGCTTGCAGGATCCGGCTATTCTTTCATTGGTGGAAAAGGATAAAGCCATATTGCTGGATCCCTTCCTCTTGTATATTCTCACCCATGAGTTGGTGCATGTTGCCAGGTTTTTAAGATTTGAGCATCGATATGAAAATGTCGGTGAGGCAGATCTTACCATGGCCGAGGAAAGAAAAGTGCACCATTTGACCCATGCAATCTTGCACAGGGTGTCCATTCCTGGGCTTTCAAAAGTATTTATTTATTATGGAGAATGGCGTGAGACTCCGTGGATAGATCGCCCGGGTAAAAATTTTGAATGATCCGTCTTGACAAGGATGAAAGACTAATTATTTTATCTTTGATTTTCCAAGTGGTAACAAAGAAAAACGGAGAAGAGTAAAAAATGCCAGTTTATGAGTATCAATGTAATGCCTGCGGGCAAGTCGAGGAAGCATTTCAGAAAATTTCAGAACCACCCCTTGAAAGTTGTTCTCATTGTGAGGGGCATCTGAAAAAGATTATTTCCCAGAGTACGTTTCATTTAAAAGGATCCGGGTGGTATGTCACTGATTATGGCGGAAAAAAGACCGGAGCTGAAACAAAGGAAAAATCGACGACCAAGCCAACCAAGCCAGCTAAAACAACTTCTAAAAAATCAAGCGAATCAGTAAAATAGAAGTTGATATTTAACCATTCAAATTTATAGAACAAACAATACGTAAATTAAGGAGAAATGTATCATGAGTTTAAGACCGTTAAGTGACAGAATTCTGGTTGAACGCGTTGCAGAGGATGAGAAAACCAAAGGTGGACTTTTTATCCCGGACACAGCAAAGGAAAAACCAGCCGAGGGTAAGGTAGTAGCAACCGGAAATGGTCGTATGGGCGAAGATGGAAAGCTTCTGGCCATGGACGTAAAAGTCGGGGATCGTGTTCTTTTCAGCAAATATGGCGGAACTGAAGTAAAAATTGATGGTATCGATTACCTGATCATGCGCCAGGATGATGTTCTAGGTGTTGTCGAATAATTAAATTAGTCGAATAATCAGTCGACTAATTTGTTGGATGTTTTAGAGAATAATTTAAAGAATATAGATGGAGAATACAAAGAATGGCTAAAGAAATTAAATATGATGCCAAGGCCCGTGAAGCAATGCTTAAAGGTGTTCAGGCCCTTGCAGATGCAGTAGTTGTTACACTTGGACCCAAGGGTAGAAATGTTGTTATTGAAAAATCCTGGGGTTCTCCCAATGTCACCAAAGATGGTGTGACGGTTGCCAAAGAAATCGATTTTGAAGATAAATTTGAAAACATGGGCGCCCAGATGGTAAAAGAGGTCTCTTCCAAAACATCTGATATGGCCGGTGACGGTACTACTACTGCAACCGTGCTTGCCCGTGCGATCTACGAAGAAGGCCAGAAACTGGTTGTGGCCGGTAACAACCCCATGGGTATCAAAAGAGGGATCGACAAAGCGGTTGCTAAAATCGTTGAAAAGCTTGAGACCCTCACAAAACCCACAAAAGATCAGAATGATATTGCCCAGGTTGGTACTATTTCCGCCAACAATGACGAGACCATTGGAAATATTATTGCCGAAGCCATGGACAAGGTAGGCAAAGAGGGCGTTATTACTGTAGAAGAAGCCAAATCCATGGATACCACACTGGACGTAGTGGAAGGTATGCAGTTTGACCGTGGTTATCTGTCTCCCTACTTTGCAACAGATACAGAAAAAATGGTCGCTGCCCTTGAGAGCCCCTTTGTTCTGGTTTGTGACAAAAAAGTTTCTTCCATGAAAGACCTGCTTCCTGTTCTTGAAGAGATTGCCAAAACCGGCAAACCCCTTGTGATCATAGCAGAAGATGTGGAGGGCGAAGCCCTTGCCACTCTGGTTGTCAATAAATTGCGCGGTACTCTGAATGTTGCTGCCGTCAAAGCTCCCGGCTTTGGTGACAGAAGAAAAGCCATGCTGGAAGATATTGCTATCCTTACCGGTGGTCAGGTGGTTTCCGAAGATATCGGAATTAAACTTGAGAATGTAACCATCCAGGATCTTGGCCAGGCCAAATCCATTACAATTGATAAAGACAATACCACAATTGTTGATGGTGCAGGTTCCAGAGAAGCCCTTGAAGGCCGGGTAAAAATGATCCGCGCCCAGAGTGAAGAAACTTCTTCCGATTATGATAAAGAAAAACTTCAGGAGCGTCTTGCCAAACTTGTCGGCGGTGTAGCCGTTATTAATGTTGGGGCTGCCACTGAAACTGAAATGAAAGAAAAGAAAGCCAGGGTTGAAGATGCATTGAATGCAACCCGTGCCGCAGTTGAAGAGGGTATTGTTGCCGGCGGTGGCGTGGCTTTGGTCAGATGTATTGCCTCCCTTGAAGACCTTGATCTGGTTGGTGAGGAAAAACTTGGTGTGCAGGTGATTGCAAGAGCCATCGAAGAGCCCCTGCGTAAAATTGCCGATAATGCCGGTGTTGAAGGCGCTGTTGTTATTAACAAGGTTATGGAAGGTGAAGGCGCCTTTGGTTACAATGCCAGAACAAACGTCTATGAAGATCTTATTGACGCCGGTGTTATGGATCCCAAAAAAGTGGTTCGTTTTGCACTTCAGAATGCTGCAAGTGTTGCCTCTGTCATGCTGACCACAGAAGCCATGATTGCAGAAAAACCCGAAGAGGGTGGTGCTGCAGGTGGAATGCCTGGTGGAATGCCTGGTGGAATGCCCGGCGGCGGAATGGGCGGAATGGGCGGAATGATGTAAGTTAGATTGCACCCTCATTTTAGAGCTAAATGAAAAAAAGCCCCCTTACACCAGTGTAAGGGGGCTTTTTTGTTTGGATTTTTGGCTTGAGGGGAATTGGCGGCTCATATACGTAGATTTATTAAAATTTATTTGCTATGTTACTGCCTGTGGTAAAAATGAATTATTAAGAGAGGATTTATGACCGCAGAATCTATTGGGTTGCTGTACATGTTGAATAATGCAGGGCCGGTGGTGAAATTTGTCATGCTCATACTTTTGTTTTTCTCCATTATATCCTGGGCAATCATGTTTATTAAATTCAGGTATATCAGAAAAGCATATAAGGAATCGGTCGATTTTGCAGATATTTTCTGGCAGTGCCGGACCCTGGCCGATGCCTTTACAAAGGCCAAGGCATTAAGGTCCAGTCCAATGGCCAGGATTTTTATCACGGCTTATATGGAAATGGCCAGGTCTGATAAAAAAGAGGGCAAAAGCAACCTAAAGACGGAAACTTCTTATATCCAGGCAATGGGCAGTGTGAAACGTACCCTGGTACGTTCCATCAGTGTTGAGATCAGGCGCCTGACCCAGCTGGTTCCTTTTTTGGCCACTGCCGGGAACACAGCTCCTTTTATCGGGCTTTTCGGCACGGTGTGGGGGATCATGAATACCTTCCAGGGGATAGGGCTGAGCGGTTCTGCCAGTCTTGCTGTTGTTGCCCCAGGAATTTCAGAGGCACTGATTGCAACGGCTGCAGGTCTTGCCGTGGCCATTCCTTCGGTCATTGCCTATAATTATTTTACAGATCGGATACGGGTACTGGATTCAGAACTACAAAGTTTTTCATCCGATCTTTTAAACATCATTGAAAAAGATATTCAAAAACAGATGGAGGCATAATGCAATTAGGATCAGGTAATGATCAGCTGATGTCTGAGATCAATGTGACACCCTTTGTGGATGTCATGCTGGTGCTGTTGATAATTTTTATGGTGACCACTCCCCTGCTGGTTCAGGGGGTGGATGTTAATTTGCCCACCGCAACTTCCGAACCCCTGCCGTCAAATGAGGACCATTTGATCATATCCATAGATAATGATTTAAAGGTTTATATTAATGATCTTGAGGTCAGTGTGGCATTTTTAACCCAGAAACTGGATGCTGTTTTGGAAAATCTCGATAAAAAGAGTGTTTACCTCAAAGCAGACAAACAGGTGCCATACGGTGTTGTTGTCAACGTAATTTCACAAATTAAGAAGGCGGGAATTGACAGTCTCGGAATGATCACGCTTCCCGAAGATGAAGAGGCCTCCTGAGCTGTTGGTATGCTTAATCAATTTCATCTTAGAAATAAAAATGCTCTTTTTTCCGCCGGCACAGGCCAGGGTAATTTTATTGTCATTTGTTGTCTTTCCTTTATTATGCACGGTCTTTTTTTTGGCGGTATTTTCTGGCTGTATGATTTTGACCTGTCAAAACCGTTGCCCCGGGTGCTTCGGGTGGATCTGGTCTCCTTTGTACCCGGTCCTGCCGGCGGGCAGGGTGAGATTGACCCTGCTTTGGCTGACTCGAAGACTCTTCCTGAGCCTGTGGATGTCACGGATGCTGTTAAAGTTCCTTTGGATCCAGCTAAAAAGCCAATTGCTGATTCCGTTAAAACCGCTCCCAAACCTTTGGCAACGCTTAGGCCTGATATCAGTTTGAAGAAAAAGCCTAAAAATTTAAAAGAGTTGATGGCAGCCCGGGAGAAAAAAGAAAAGAAAACACCCTCAAAAAAACCGCCCCGGCGCTTGAAACCAAAAACCAAAGTTGATCAGGAAGAGGCATTAAAAAAAGCCCGGGAAAAATTGGCTGAAAAGATAGAAAAGCAGGATCAAAAACAGATTTCAGAAGCATTAAGCAGGCTTCAGGCCTCCATTGATGCAAAGAGTGATGCAAAGAACCAGGGGATGGGTCCCGGAGCAGGAAGTGCTGCCGGATTGGGAAAGCAGGGGTATAAGCCCATTGATATTTATAATATTGCCCTGCAGCATGCCATTGAGCAAAATTGGGTGTTCAATGATATGCTGGCCCGGATGGATCAGTATCTTGAGGTGAGGGTGATGATTAAGATTTTAAAGACCGGTGAGATACGAGATATTGCCTATGAAACCAAATCCGGGAATAGATATCTGGATGAATCAGCCAAAAATGCGATCAGAAAAGCCAATCCATTGCCCGTTTTGCCCAAGGGGATGAATTCTTATGATGTTGTGGTAACCTTTACACCAAAAGGATTAAAATAGAATGAATAAGATCAGATCCAATAAATTAAAGAGGGAGGGCGGCAGATACCAACAATTTAGGTGTCGGGTATTTTCTGGTTGTTTGACAATTATTTTTGTACTTTTTTTTGTCCTCCCTCTCCAGGCCAAAGAGGTCGGTTATATTAATATCAGCAATCCATTTTTAAACAAGACTCCCATAGCCGTAACCGAATTCAAGGCGTTCAACGGTCATGATGCCGAGGTGAATGGAAAAATAATGGGTGAACAAATTTTAAAAGACGCCCTTGATTTTACAGGGTATCTAAAGGTGTTAGATCCCAATGCTTTTCTTGCCAGCCCGTCACAGACAGGCATACAGCTAGGGCAGATCAATTTTAGGGACTGGACCGGAATCGGTGCCGATCTTCTGATCACAGGAGGGATAGAGGAAAAAGAGAACCAGGTAACCTTAAAGCTCAGACTGTTTGATACCCTTAATTCAAAGCTTCTCGTGGGGAAAATTTATACCGGGGCAAGTTCCCAGATAAGACGTATGATCCATCTGTTCTGCAGTGAGATCTCTTACAAACTGACAGGCAACTGGGGGATCTTTAATAGTAAGCTTTGCTTTGTTTCAACAATAAAGGGTAATAAGGAAATTTTTACCTGCGAATTTGACGGGCATAATCCCAAACAAATTACCCAACATAAAAGCATATCCCTTTCTCCCAGCTGGTCTTCCGATGGGAAGTGGTTGGCCTACGTATCCTATGCCAAGGGCAAACCTGATATCTACATTAAAAATCTGAAAGAAAAACGGGGTGCCATTGTAAATTTTAAGGGATCAAATCTTTCTCCGGATTGGATGCCGGGCCAATTAAAGCTTGCAGCGGCATTGAGTTTTTCTGGTAATCAGGAAATATATTTGTTGACCAAAAAGGGAGAAATTACTAAAAGGATAACCAAGAGCTGGGGGGTAAATGTCTCACCAAGATTTTCACCGGATGGGAAGAAAGTAGCTTTTACATCCAATAGAGGTGGGAATCCCCAGATCTATGTAAAGGATTTGGATGTCGGTGATGTGAAAAGGGTTACATTCAAGGGGCGATATAATACCTCTCCGGCATGGTCGCCCGATGGTAAAAAAATTGCTTATGTGGGCATTGTGAAAAACAAGATTAATATATTTGTTATCAATCTTGTTTCCGGACTTGGAATGCCGGTTCAATTGACCATGAACCAAAAGGACAATGAAGACCCTTCCTGGTCTCCGGATGGCAGCATGATTGTCTTCACTTCTAACCGGGAAGGCGGGGTGTCAAGGCTTTTTGTAATGACATCAGCAGGGACGGACCAGCGGCGTCTTTTAACCTTGACAGGGAAACAAAGTCAGCCCAATTGGTCCAGGTCGACCAGTTTTGAAAATTGATAATGTATATTTAAATCTATTGACAAAGGAGACGTAATGAACAAGAAATTGTGGATTAATCTTATGGTGGCTGTAATGGTGGCAGGGCTTTTTATGACTGTTTCCTGTGCAAAGAAAACAATAGTTGCAGAGCCGACGACCGTAGAGGACCAGGCAAAAGTTGAAGCTGATGCAAAAGCAAAAGCTGAACACGAACGCATTAAAGCCCAGGAACTGCAGGATCAGATGGTCAAAGAACAGGCGTTGGAAGAAGCAAAAATGCTTGCTGCTAAAAATCGCTTTGCCAATCAGAACGTTCATTTTGATTTTGACAGTGCCCAATTGAGTTCCATGGCTAAAATGCTGTTAAAAGAAAAAGCCGAATGGCTCCGTGCCAATTCCGTGGATTTTGTTACAATTGAAGGCCATTGCGATGAGCGCGGAACAACTGATTATAATATTGCCCTTGGCGAGCGTCGGGCAATTGCTGCAAAAAATTATCTTTTGAATCTGGGAATCTCAGCGTCTCGGTTGACCACTGTCAGCTTTGGCGAAGAAAAACCCCTTGATTCAGGACAAAACGAAGAGGCATTCAGAAAGAACAGACGTGCACAGTTTGTCATAAAATAGTTGCGAAGACTTCTTGTCTGGGCACAAGGAGCCCCACGGTCATTGTGTCCGGACATTTACTCTTCTATATCGGTTTGGAGTTTGGCAATGAAAAATTATCTTTTGTGTGTGCTTGGAATGATCCTTATCTCAGGATGCGTATCACAGGATCAGTACCAATTGCTGGAAAATAGAATAGCTGCCGTTGAGATGGAAAATAGTCGGCAGACTTCTGTACAGAAGGAAAAATCCAGTAAAAATTCCCAGGTTCAAGAAGATTTGGAAAATTTTCAGCTAAAATTAGACGCGTCAACAAAGATATCCAGGGAACATTATGCTGAGATTAAAGATGAAATTCAACATATAAAAACGCAATTCCACCAGGTGGAAGGCCTGATTGAAGAAATTAATCATAATTTCGGAACCAAAAGTCAGGCATATCAGGAGGAACTGGAAAAAAGGCTCGAACGGCTGGATAATGTCATTTCCCGCAATTATGAAAAAGTCATCAACCTCGAAAAATATATGGGGTTTGAACCTGCGGAGGCCAAACCGGTTGGCACCGACAGTCAGCACTTGGTCAAATCTGAAATGGGTTCTGAGCAGGAATACTATGCCCGTGCAAAAAAAACATTTGATGACGGGGATAAGGAAAATGCGCGTATTCAGTTTGAAAATTTTATAAATAAGTATCCTGATTCAAAAAATGCGGATAATGCCAGGTTCTGGATCGCAGACAGTTATTATGCTGAAAAGTGGTATGAAAAAGCTATCCTGGAATATCAGAAAGTACTTGAAATTTATCCTAATTCAAATAAGACGGCGGCAGCAAGATTAAAACAGGGGTATTCCTTTGCCGAGCTGGGTGAAGCTGCCAATGCAAGGCTGATTTTAAAGGAACTTATAAAACGGCACCCTGATTCCAACGAAGCCAAGTATGCCCGGAAAAAATTGAAAAGCCTGAAGTGATATTCAGGTGCGGTGATGTGTGGGGGCTATGATTAAAATTGTTGGTATTGACCCTGGATTGGCTGGAACCGGTATTGGCGTCATACAAGGCAATAGCCCTGATATCAGCTCTTATTCCTTTGGTAGTATCGCAACCGATTCCAAAGCTTCTACTCCCTCCAGACTCAATTTGATTTATTCAAAAATAGCTGACTTTCTTAGTGAGCAAGAACCTGATCTTGTGGTGATCGAGGATATTTACTCCCTTGAAAAATACCCTGGATCGGGTATTATGCTAGGGAAAGTATCCGGTGTTTTGCTGGTGGCTGCCTTCAGGGCAGGCATCAGGGTGGAAGAAATTTCGGTACGTGAAGTAAAAAAAATAATTACAGGAAGCGGGAGTGCAGATAAACTTCAGGTTGAAAAATCTGTCCGAAACCTGCTCAAACATGGGGAACCCATTCGTCCGTTTCACGCTTCAGATGCGCTGGGGCTTGCATTGGCAGGGTATTATAGATATGGAAGGGTATTATGATCGGATATCTTGAAGGGCGTATCATCCAGCATGAACCGGACGGTATTTTATTATTGGCAGGGTCAATTGGGTATGAAATTTTATTGAATCCCATCACCCTTGAGCGGGTGAAGTCTGAATCTTCAGATGAAGGGATTGTTTCATTGTATATCTATTACCATGTGACGGAAAGACAGCCCAAACCTGTGCTGATCGGTTTTGGTACGCCGGAGGATAAAGAGTTTTTTCAATTGTTTATCTCCGTTGCTGCCGTGGGCCCAATGAAGGCCGTGAAGGCCCTTACCAAACCTGTGGGTGCGGTTGCCAAAGCCATTGAGGATAAGGACGTATCTTTCCTTTCTCAATTGGTGGGTATTGGAAAAAGAACTGCGGAAAAAATTATTGCCACTCTCCATGGAAAGGTTACAGCCTTTGTCGATGAGGCAGCCCAAATCCCCCTTAAGGCTACAGATTCCCCGAAAACAGATCTCAGAGAAATTACCCAGCAGGTGGAAGATGTTCTTGTTGATCAGCTGGGACATTCTTTAGGTTCGGCCAAGCGAATGTTAAAAGAGGCCTTTGATCGTAATTCATCCATTGAAACCGCAGAAGACTTGTTTGATGAAATTTATCAGGAGGTGCGGTAAGATATGAGCAATGACATCCTTTCTTTTTCTTCGGATAAAAAAGGGGTAGTGACCTCGGAACAGACCCGGGAAGACCAGGTAGTAGATATTGTATCCCTTCGTCCCACAAGCTTTGATGAGTATGTGGGGCAAAAAGATGCGGTTGAAACTCTGAAAATAGCAATTCAGGCGGCTAAAATGAGAAAGGAACCCCTGGATCATATTTTGCTGCATGGTCCGCCGGGACTTGGAAAGACAACTGTTTCCCACATCATTGCCAATGAAATGGAAAAAGAGTTGACCATTACTTCGGGGCCCACCCTGGAAAAGGGGGGGGATCTGGTTGGTATTCTGACACACTTGGGAGATGGAGACATCCTTTTTATCGATGAAATCCACAGGATACCAAAGGTGGTGGAAGAGTTTTTGTATCCTGCCATGGAAGATTTTGCTGTTGATTTTGTGTTTGACAAGGGGATTCATGCCAGAAGTCATAGGTACCGGCTCAAACAGTTTGTTCTGGTGGGTGCCACCACAAGGGTGGGGTTGCTGTCAGCTCCCCTGCGGGACCGTTTTGGCATTTTTCGTACCCTTGACTTTTATTCCATTGAAGAGTTGGTGGTAATCATCAAACGGTCTGGGGAAATTTTAAATACCCCTGTTTCAGACAGGGGGGCAGCCGAGCTTGCCAAACGATCAAGGGGAACCCCCAGGGTTGCCAATCGCCTTTTAAAACGTGTCCGGGATTTTTCCCAGGTGAGATCTGATGGAGAAGTTACACAATCCAGTGTGCGGTCGGCCCTTGTCCTGGAGGGTATAGACAGTCTGGGGCTTACCCCCCTTGATAGAAATTACCTGAAAACCATTATAGAGTTTTATAAGGGAGGTCCTGTGGGGATAGAGGCCATTTCCGCCACCCTGCAGGAGGAAAACGATACACTTGTGGATGTTGTGGAACCTTTTTTATTAAAGATCGGGCTTGTTCTTCGCACATCAAGCGGCAGGAAAGCATCTGAAAAAGCATATCAACACCTTAAGATAAATCAAAGGGATAGAACTGATAAATCAAATGGCTCAAGTTGGAAGGGTAAAATCTAATAAATGAAAAAAAATATGTTTAAAACCTCCTGTGCTGTTTGTTTAGTTTTTGCGGTTCTCTTATTCTCTCACAGCCCAGTTGCCGGAAATGTTCTGCCGGATTCCATCATTACCCTGCCGGAAAATGAAAGTGCCATTCTTGTGGAAAAACAAAGCCAGACCCTTTATGTATATTCCCGGGAAAATAAAAAAATCAATTTGGCTTTTTCAGCCTCTTGTTCCACGGGTGAAGTGTTTGGGGCCAAAAAAAAAGCAGGTGATAAAAAAACGCCCGAAGGGGTGTACTTTTTAATTGATGAATATGAAGACCGCTATCTCACACCCATATACGGGAAAAAAGCTTTTCCCTCGGATTACCCGAATTTTTATGATATGCGCCTGGGCAAAAAGGGGTCTGCCATCTGGATTCACGGTACCGATAAAAGATTGAAACCCATGGATTCCAATGGGTGTATTGCCCTTGAAAATGATAATATTCTTTCTCTTTCCGATTATATCCAGCTGGATTCCACCCCGTTGATTATTGTTGAAAAAATTCAAAAAACTGATTCCAATATTCAGGTGCGCAGGGAAAAGGATGTCCTAGAAGTTCTGGACAATTGGGTTGGTTCCATTGAAAGTGGAAATTATCATCAATACCTTGCCTTTTATTCAGATGAATATGTACCGGATATCTCCTGGTGGGAAACCTGGCTTAAGCTAAGGGAAAAATCCGAGAGGGATAAGGTGCGGCTGAAGGTTCAAGTAGCCAATGTCGGTATATATGCCCACAGGGACATTGTGGTGGTATTGTTCGATTTAATATTGTCATCGGGAAAAGAAAAAATTTTACTTGGTAAGCGGAAAATTTTTATGGAGGAATCGGGTCGCACGTATCAAATAGTTGGTGATACTCTTCAAAAAAAATCCAAAGCTTATATATCAAGTGATTTTCCTTTGATTGCTGCAGGCCGAAAATTAGTAGATTATAAACCGGGGGAAGCATCTGCCGTGGAAACCATTCAAAAGTGGCTTACAGCCTGGTCTTCAAAAGATATGGATGCCTATGCACGATTTTATGCTGACAACTTTTATTCCGATGGGCTTGGGAAAAAAGCCTGGGTTAAGCGTAAAAGGCAACTTTCACAAAAATATAATTATATCACCGTTACAGGCACCGATTTCAAAGTTACTAAAAAGGAAGATGGCTGTGAAATTAGTTTTTTTCAGAATTATGAATCCAGTAGTTTCTCAACCCAGGGAACCAAACATATTAAATTTGTGAGGAGAGATGGATTATGGAAGATATCTCAAGAGAACTGGAAAAAGAAATAACCAAGTTAAAACCTTCTCCATATAAAAAAACCACAAAAAAAAGAATTTTGGCTGTGGATGATTTTGGGGAAGTCAAATCAGCCGGACACCTTAAGATACTTGCCTATATTTTTGGAGTGACCAGCCTTATCAGCCTATTTGCAGCCTGTGGGTTATATTATCTTTTTTCCAACCAGAGTTTTGAAAATAAATTTCTTAAAAGTGAATTGAGCGGTTTGGTAGAAGCGGTTGATCGTTTGGTAACTCAAAAAGAAGTTCTAATGGCCAGGCTGGTTATTTCAGGAAAAGAACCATGGGTTGAAGGGATCACGGCAAATGCAAAAGCTGCGCGTTCTGTGACAGCGGCAAAAGAAAAGAAAGCAGGAATTAAAGAAAAGCCGGATACAAGAAGGGTGAATACTGCCCGAAAAAAGAGGTCTCCGTCAACGGCTGATACCAAGACCAAGGAGCCTGCTTCGCTGCCAATTGTTTTGGCTGAGAAAAATCCAGATAAGGAGACTGAGCCAGTATCAGAATCCAATGAGCCTGTCCAACAGATTGTGGCCATAGAAAAGTTCACCGTTACCCGGGATGGTGCGGATGGGGATCTTCTCGTACGGTTTGACATTCGAAACATATCTGATAAGCCCGGTGGTGTTTCCGGTCGAATATTTACAATATTAAAGCCGGAAAACAGATCCCGGAAAGACTGGCTGGTAGTCCCTGCAGTGCAATTAAATGAGGGGATTCCCAGCCAACACAGTAAGGGACAATACTTTTCCATTGCACATTTTAAGCCGGTAAAATTTAGGATTGAAAACCAGGCAGGGCCAGATTTTTTTAAAAAAGCGGCCATATACATTTTTAATGAAAATGGGGATTTAGTGTTTGAAAGCCTCATCGATATAACCGAGGAAGAACCGAATTGATGAAATCTTATTTGAAGATCGGGAGTATCCTTTTTTTTGGATTTTTTTTGGGTTTGCTGACTTGCTCGTTTTCAATGGCAGGCCAGCGGACCCATACGGTTTTTTTTCAAGGAGAAGAAAATGAGCTGAATGTATACCGGATATTTGGATCTAAACCAGGGAAAACCTTATTGATTATCGGGGGGATTCAGGGTGATGAGGCAGGCGGGTTCCTGTCTGCTGATTTTTATGCTGATTTTTCCCTTGAAAAGGGTAATCTTATTGTTGTGCCCCGGGCAAATTTTCCTTCGATTTTGAAAAAAGAAAGACAGATCAACCAGGACATGAATCGCAAGTTCATGGATGATAATACGCTAAATTATGAAGCAGAAGTGGTGGATGTCCTTAAAAAACTCATTTGTGAGAGTGATTGTTTTCTCAATCTCCACGAGGGGTCGGGCTTTTATTCTAAGACCTGGGAAAGTTCCGACAGAAACCCCAAAAAATATGGGCAATCCATAATTGCAGATGACTCTTTTATAGTCGGTGACGGCAATAGGAAACCCATTGATCTTGAGGCCATGGCCCAAAAGGTTATAGACAAAATTAACCAAAATATTGAAGATGATAGTTTCCATTTTCACTTTAACAACCACAGGACAAATCACCCGGATACCCCCCACAAGGAACAACGCCGCTCTGCCACCTATTATGCAGTGAATGTCTGCAAAGTTCCGGCATTTGGAATTGAATCCGCTAAAGTGCTGCCTCTCGAGCAGAAGGTACGGCAGCATATTTATGCCATTAACGGTTTTATGGAGCTGATGGATATTGTCCCCCAGACCCCTGGCATAGATTTGAAAAAACCGGAAATGCAGTATATGATCATTTCGGTCAATGATTCCATTCCCCTTGTCATCGGAAAGATGCAGCGCCTGAAAATTAACAGGGGGGATACGATCCAGGTCCATGACATTGTGGCTAATTATGAGCGGGGATTGAGTGTGGATGTCCTGGGGGCTGGGAACGCATTTAATGATATGAAAAAGAAATTGATCATTAATGAACCCACCCGGATTGAGGCAAAAAAGGATTTTTATGCCTGTGGCAGTGTTTTTTTGGATTTTAAGGATGAAGAACCCGATATCGGGCCTGATACTAAAAGCCGGGAACTTAAGGTGAGTGATTCAAAAAAAGCAGCCGGGATTCAATATAAACTCAAGATTAATGGAAACACGGTTATTGCAGACAATTACAGCCATGTGAATATTCAATTTGGCGATAAATTGATCATTGAGGATATTCTTACCGGTGATATAGACCCCTCGGAATATGTGGTCAATTTTAAAGGGTTTGTCGGAAATAGCAGCATAAATACGGGAGAGGACAGGGGATACCTGATTGATACCGGAGCCCGTGTCCTTCTTCCGAGGTATTCTCTGGAAAAAAACGGCAGGCACTATTATGTGGTTACCACACTTGCGGGTAATGAAGTCGGCAGGATTTATATAGACATCCAATCATAAGCATGCGAGGAGACAGACAGTGGGGAAAAAGGACAGAAAAAACCTATCAATAATTGATAAGGAACTCAAAATAGACGGGTCCATATCCAGCACCGGGAAATTGATTATTAAGGGGCAGGTGACCGGGACCATTGACGGTGACGTTGTTATTATTGCAGAAGACGGAATTGTCAACTCCAGTGCAACAAAGGTATCAAGTCTAACCATTGGCGGCAATTTTCAAGGTGAGGTTTCTGCCTCCAAAGAATTGATAATACTTGCCACCGGCACCTGTGCCGGTAAAGTGGAATGTCAGGATCTGATTGTTGAAAACGGCGGTATTTTGAATGCTGATGTTTCCTGTAAAACTTCCAGTCGACTCACCCAGGGTAAAGAGAGCAGCACTTTTATTTCAGGGCTTAAAAAGGAAAAGCGAATAGAATTATAAAATCTGCTTGACATATATATAAAATTTCTGTAAATATTGCGGATTGTGTTTATGAAGAGGAGCGAGAGACATTGAAAAAGTATACATATAGTGCAAAACGATCAGACAACAAAGAGAATTGGTGCGTAATCGATGCAAAGGATCTGATCCTTGGCCGGCTGGCTTCCCAGGTGGCTTACAGAATCCGTGGAAAGCATAATCCCCTTTTTACTCCCCATGTAGACATGGGTGACTGGGTTGTGGTTATTAATGCGGACAAGCTCCGCCTGACCGGTAACAAGCTGGATCAGAAAACATACTATCGTCACTCAGGATATATAGGTAGTATAAAAAGCACCACAGCAAAAGAGTTGTTTGAGAAAAAGCCGGAAGAAGTGCTTAGGAAAGCTGTGAGGGGAATGCTCCCTAAAAACAGGCTCGGAAGAAAACTTTGTAAAAAATTATTTGTTTATGCAGGTGATCAGCATCCCCATGCTGCCCAGAAGCCTGAGCCGATTGAAATTTAACAATTGGATTTAGACCAGTTAAAATTAAAGATATAAAGGACGCGATAATATCAATGGAAAGTGGAAACGTATTTTACGCGACAGGCAAGCGGAAAGACTCTGTGGCCAAAGTATGGCTGGTGCCTGGTACAGGTAAGGTTGTTGTCAATAATAGACAGTTGGACGAGTATTTCGATATCGGTGTTAATCGGAAAGCACTTGTTTCGCCCCTTGTACTGACAGATAATAGTGATGCCTTTGATATTAAAGTCACCGTGATGGGTGGTGGACAAACCGGTCAGGCCGGTGCGATTCGTCATGGCGTGTCAAAAGCCCTTGTCCTTGTTGACCCTGAATTGAGAGCCGTTCTGAAAAGTGCGGGTTTTCTCACCAGGGATGCAAGGAAGAAAGAGCGTAAAAAGTATGGTAAAAAAGGCGCAAGAGCAAGCTTCCAGTTTTCAAAAAGATAGTCTTTTTTATACAGTCTTTAAAGATACCCGAGGGGGGGAACAACTTTTGTTTCTCCCTTTTTTGGGTTCAAAATAAAAGAAGTTGAAAAATGAAAACCTACCTCTTTTATGATGTCGAAACCTCTGGGTTGAATCCGGCATTCGATCAAATATTAACCTTTGCCGGTATCAGAACAGATCTTTCTTTGAATGAGATTTCCCGGGAATTGATCACTATCAAACTCCGCAGGGATATCATCCCCTCCCCCTATGCTTTTATCACCCATTGTCTGACCAATGACGAGCTTAAATGCGGCGTTACGGAGTATCAGGCAGCCATACAGATCCATAGGCTTTTTAATACGCCCGGCACCATAAGTCTCGGGTATAATTCCCTTGGATTTGATGACGATTTTCTAAGGTTTCTTTTCTACAGGAACCTGCTGGATCCCTATGCCCACCAATATGCAAAGCAATGTTCCCGTATGGATTTGCTGCCGGTTACAACTGTGTTTAAGATTTTTTGTGAACATGTGTTGGCATGGCCTGTTCTTGAAGATGGCCGCTCCAGTTTAAAGCTTGAACTCCTCAGCCAAAAAAATAAATTTACTACATCCGGCCGGGCCCATGAGGCCATGAACGATGTGGAGGCTGTGATAGAGCTTGCCAGAATTTTTTCCCGACAAAAGGATGTTTGGAATTATGCCCTGGCTTTCTTTAATAAAACCAAGGATGCCTTAAGGATTAATGCAGTACAAAAGGGGTATCGGATTGGAAAAACAGATTTTCGTATCTGTCTCATGGTGTCTGCTGCATTCGGGCCCAAAAATAACTATATCGCACCGGTGATTCATATTGGTGAATCTGAGCCATATAAGAATCAAAGCCTCTGGATCCGGCTGGATAGGGAGGGTGTATTTGAAAAGGATGAAGCCTCCGATCTTTTTGATTTGTTTGTGATTAGGAAGCGTCCCGGGGATCAATTGATTGTTCTGCCTTCCCTGGACAGGTTTCAGGTTAAGGTTACCCTAAAGGCCCTGGAAGTGGCTGCGGCCAATATGGAAAAAATTCAGGCACACCCGGATCTGTTTTTCAAAACCATTCAATACCATCGGGAATATAAATATCCCATGATACCCGAGATTGATCCGGATGCGGCATTATACCAGTCTGGTTTTTTCTCGCATTTAGAGAAAAAGGAAATTAGTCTCTTTCACAGTTCTGATGATACAAATAAGGCAAATGTTTGCGAAGGCTTTGTTAGTGGCCGGGTAAAGACTATGGCAAGGAGGATTTTATTAAGAAATTTTGATTCTCTTTCTTTTGTCACGAAAACCCGGGAGTATTCAGGTCATTTGAAGCGGTTGTTATCGCAATTTCCCGAAGACCAAATACACGGATACCGGAATGATGTGAAATATGGGGTTGTGCAGGGGATGGTTGACCTAGGGGAAATTCAAGAAAAGCAAAAAGAGTTAACACCGCTCCAGAAGGAGATTCTTGGCTGGCTTGAGCTTTATATGGAAAAATTAATTTCCTCTAAAATGAAGCCGGTTTAATTCGTCAATTTGGGCCTCGTGGATGAAACGGTTGAGCAGAGTCTCATTTTTTTTGTTCAGATTTATTATTTTCAAACCAACCAGAGTATGGGTGTTTGAATAGTTTTCGTTTACCCTAACCACTGTTGTTTTCAGGCCGAGTGTCCCTGCGGGCTTATTATCCTTCTCCCCTGTTTTTACAAGAATCATTCCCATGGGGATGACATCTGCTTTTTTGAGCCACATCAAAGGGTTGGGATTCTTTTTTGAAAGGAGAAGTCCCATGCCTGTTAAGGAGATGTCTCGGATGCTAAAGTCCTTGGCGGTGTAGTAGTCAGTCTGATTGTATTTGAGTTTTGCTTTAATGGTGTGGCTATGACCCATGGGGAGTCGAAAAGCAGAGCGAAGATTAATCTCTTCCACGGGAAGTTTATATTTGAGGATAACGGCCTTTGAAATCGCTTGATTTGCAAGGTGGTACTGGTTATCAAATTGTATGGGTTTGCATTGGATACCAGCCCTGATTTTCCTTTGTTTGGTCTGGAAGATGGTTGCAAGATGCAGCGTATCATAAGTTGTTGCGCTTGTGATCGCGATCAGGGGCTGGGCAATGGTGATGGTTTTTTTTTTAAAATCCGTATCGTGAATAATTGATGGTCTGGATATGGGATTAATGGAATTTAAGTTGAAGACCAAATCCACCCCGACGGATGGCGTAAGGATACTCTCTATTTTAAAACTCATGGGATCAAACCGATTCAGGCAGTACTTGATGAATTAAATACTGCCTGAATTTATCATCATTGGATAATATTACTTTACGGCGTCTTTTAATGCTTTGCCGGGAACAAACTTTGGTACATTTCTAGCTGGAATATCAATTTCTTTGCCAGTCTGGGGATTTCTTCCTTTTCTTGCTTTTCTTTCTGCAGTTTTAAATGTTCCAAAGCCAACTAAAGTGACAGAGTCGTTATTAGAAAGAGCATCGGTAATAGCCATGATAGTGCAGTCTACTGCTGCCTGAGCTTCTTTCTTGCTGTTGAGCACTTCTGAAACCTTGTTGATTAAATCGCCTTTGTTCATCGTATCACTCCTTTTTTTAGGTTTTAGAAATTACAAACTACAAAATTTGCTTTTCAAAAACATTTCCTAAAGTTAAATAAATTAAATCAGCTTTTGCGTAAGTTACGTCGTTGAGGCAGGCGTGTCAAGTATTTATTCACATTTTCAAAAAAAATTATTGCCAGTTTTTAGTAAAAAACATAAAATTGACGAAAACAGGAGGAAAATATGGATGTAACGCTTGTAAATCCGTTTGTTGAGGGTGCTTTGCATATTCTTGACACCACAGCATTTGTAAAAGTAAAACCGGAACCCCCTTTTTTAAAAAAAGATATCAGAGCCCAGGGGGATATTTCCGGGATTCTTGAAATTAAGGGAGACCTACATGGGTCTGCCGTTATCAGCTTTTCAGAAAAATGTATTTTAGGAATTGTTTCTGCCATGTTTAGCGAGGATATGACTGAAATTAATGAAGAAATTATCGATGCTGTCGGCGAAATAAGTAATATGATCGCAGGCAATGTTACCACCAAAATTGCTGAAATGGATAAAAAGGTAAAGGTGAAGTTTGTAAAAGTAAGTGCAGGAGCAGATCAGGACATTGAGCATATAAAAGAGGGCAGTCATATTTTAGTTCTCCCTTTTCGAACAACAAAGGGCAAGATGGTCATAGAAGTTTGTTATGGTGATTGAAAAATAATATATGGTTTTCTATCCGGTTATTGTTCTAAAATACCATTGGATCAGACCTTCTCCAAAAAAAATATATAAAATTGCCCCGAAGGAAAGATAGGGACCAAAGGGGATTTTGAGATAACGATTACTTCCTTTTATAAAAATTAAGGCACCAAGGCCCGCTGCTGTTCCCATAACAGAACCTGTAAAAATGGTGAATATAACCCCTTTTAAGCCGGTTGCTGCCCCTATCATCGCTAAAAGTTTTATATCTCCTCCCCCCATTCCCTGTGCCTTCTTTAATTTGAAATAGAGGAATGCGATTGTGTATAGGATGCCGCCGCCCGCAAAAATACCGATTAATACATCCCTGGGCGACATTTCCGGGATAAAAAACGCAGAAGAAGCAAAAATAACAATACCTGGTAAAGAAATTACATCCGGAATAATCTGGTGATCAAAATCAATTAAGGAAATTACAATCAATACGCAAATAAAACAGAACCAGAAGAGCCCTGGAGGGGTAAGGCCGAATTTAAAAAATAGGAAAACGGGAAAAACACCGGTCAAGATTTCTACCAGGGGGTATCTCATGGATATATGTGTTTTGCAGTATTTGCACCGCCCCTGTAAAAAAAGATAGCTCAGGATCGGAATATTGCAATAAAATGGGATGTTTTTTTTGCAAACAGGACAAAAGGAACCAGGAAAGACAATGGATTTTTTTTCAGGAATTCTGAAAATGCATACATTTAAAAAGCTGCCTATACATGCGCCAAAGATAAATAATATTATAGGGAGGGTCAGATTGTAGCTTATCATTGGAGGTTTCCTTTGCAATTTCCTGTATTGGGATCTTGATTTTAATTAATGGAGTATCTGATTTTAAAAATATTTTTTCAAGGATATTGTAAAAAGAAAATTATGTTTTATTGTAGAAGCAGCTAAGAATATATGATGGAAATCAACTGCATCACTGAATTGAACGGGAAAGGATTTATTGCCAGGTTTTATTTAGTGTATTTGTGTTAACTTGAAGGAGTATAAATGGCGGAAGCAGATATTGATGATCTCATTGAGATTATAGAAAAAGAGGGTAATATAGAAGATATTCCAAGAACCCTTCCCATGATGCCGGTGAGGGATGTGGTTGTGTTTACGGATATGCTGCTGCCCTTGTTTGTCGGTCGTGATAAATCGATAAAAGCAGTTGAAGAATGCGTAGAATTTGACCGCTATATTTTTCTGTCCGCCCAAAAGGATTCCGAGGTTGAAAAGCCGGGGATTGATGATGTTTATGATGTGGGCACCATTGGTCGTGTACAAAAAATGATCAAAATGCCGGATGGGAGGATCAAGGCACTGGTACAGGGGATTGCCAAGGCAAAAATTCTTGAGTATATAAAAAAGAAACCATATTACCAGGTTAATATAGAGGTTTTAATTGATACCGACCCCGAAGAGATTGACATTAAGATAGAAGCGCTCATGCGCAATGTTAAGGAAAGCTCTGAAAAATTATTGGCGCTCAAAGGGGAGTTGTCCGGGGATGTGGGAGATCTTTTATCACATATTGAGTCCCCTGGAAAACTGGCTGATCTGGTGGCTTCCAATTTAAACTTAAGGGTGGAAGATGCTCAGTTGCTGCTGGAAATCACCGATTCAACCGAGCGGCTCAAAAAGGTGAATGATCTGTTGGCAAGGGAACTGGATCTTTCAACTGTTCAGGCAAAGATCCAGACGGATGTTAAGGATGAAATCACAAAAAATCAGCGGGATTATTATCTTCGGGAACAGGTTAAGGCCATTCACCGGGAACTTGGTGAGAGTGATGATAAGCTTGCAGAAATAGAAGAATTTAAAAATAAGATAAAAAAGTGCAAGTTGCCCAAGGAGAGTGAAATAGAAACACTCAAGCAGTTAAAACGGCTTGAGCAAATGCATTTTGATTCCTCGGAAGCCTCCGTTGTCAGGACCTACCTTGATTGTATTGTTGAGCTGCCCTGGAGCCGATCAACAAAAGATTTTCTGGATATTAAAAAGTCCGAAGAAGTTCTGGATAAAAATCACTATGGTCTTGCAAAGGCCAAGGAAAGAATCCTTGAATATTTAAGTGTCAGAAAACTTAATCCCAAGAAAAAGGGACAGATTATCTGTTTTGTGGGCCCTCCGGGGGTGGGAAAAACTTCTCTGGGACAGGCCATTGCAAAGGCCATGAAACGTAAATTTCACAGACTTTCCCTTGGGGGAATCCGGGATGAAGCAGAAATCCGTGGGCACAGGAGAACTTATATAGGCGCCTTGCCGGGCAGGATTTTGCAGGGTTTGCGTCAATGCGGCACCAATAATCCTGTTTTCATGCTGGATGAAATTGACAAACTGGGAAGTGATTTCAGGGGAGATCCCTCTTCTGCTCTTTTGGAAGCTTTGGATCCGGAACAAAATTTTGAATTTTCGGATCATTACCTGAACATGCCCTTTGATCTTTCAAATGTCTTGTTTATTTTAACCGCAAATATGTCTGATACCATTCCTTCGGCATTGCTGGACCGAATGGAGGTGATCCGGATTTCAGGATATACCCACCAGGAAAAAATGACCATAGCCACAAAACATCTTTTTCCCCGAAAGCTTAAGGATAACGGTTTGATCAGGCGATCAATTCATATCAGTCCCACAGCGTTGGAATCAATTGTTTCAGAGTATACTCTGGAGGCCGGGTTGAGGGGGTTGGAGCGCAGGCTGGATACAATCTGCAGAAAGATAGCCCGTGAGATTGCCGAGGGGAAAAAGGGCCGGTTTGCTGTGACAAGACAGAATCTGACCAAATATTTGGGGCCTCCCCATTATATGTCTGAGCTGGATCAGGAGGAGAGCCAGGTAGGGCTTGCAACCGGGCTTGCCTGGACAGAATTTGGAGGAGAACATCTTTATATTGAAATTTCCCTGTTCCCGGGGAAGGGCGAGCTATTGGTGACAGGACAAATCGGAGAGGTCATGCAGGAATCTGCACGGGCGGCTCTTACTTATACCAAGGCCAACCAGGAGGCACTTGGAATAGCCAAGGATGCATTTGAAACATATGATATCCACATTCATGTCCCGGCAGGCGCCATTCCAAAGGACGGGCCGTCGGCTGGAATCGCCATGGCAACTGCCCTGGTTTCAGCTTTTACCAACCGGAAGGTGAACAACAAGGTTGCCATGACAGGTGAGATTTCCCTAAGGGGCAGGGTGCTGCCCATTGGCGGGCTCAAGGAAAAAACCCTTGGTGCTCTCAGGGCAGGGATTAAGCATGTCATCATTCCGGCAAAGAATAAGAAAGATCTCTATGATATTCCCAAAGCCATTAAAAACAAGCTTAAGTTTACCTGTGTCAAGGATGTGAAAGAAGTTCTTGATATTGCATTGGAAAAGGCAGAATAGCTTGCGGATTCTTTCCCTAAGTACTGCCGAGCAGGGTTGCAGTCTCGCCGTTTTTGAGCATAAAAAATTGATATGCGAGGAATACTGGGCAGACAAGCAGACCCATTCCAAGCGCCTCACCACAATGGTTGAAAACCTCTTGGAAAACCGGGCCGGGTTCGGTCTGTCGAAAATAGACGGATTTATTGCGGCAAAAGGCCCGGGAAGCTTTACCGGGCTTCGCATCGGGATATCTGTTATAAAAGGGTTGGCCTATGCCATGTCCAAGCCCGATGCCGGGGTTTCGAGCCTTGACGGCATTGGATATCGCTTTTCCAATGCATCTGTGCCTGTGTGTGTAATGATGGATGCGAGGCGTAATGAGGTCTATTGTGCGGTGTATCATTTTGAAAGAGGAATTCTGAAAAGCAAATCTGATGAAATGGTCTGCGCGCCGGAACAAGCTATTTTGCTGGCCGGGGAAAACGCTGTTTTTGCAGGGTCGGGATCAAAGGCCTATCAAGAGCAAATATTGAGGACAAGCAAGGCAGCACTGATTTCCTGTGAAAGTATGGATTATGTCAGTGCTGCTGCCCTGGCCAGGACAGCCCTTTTAAATGATACTTTTTTTGATTGTCCTGAAAATAAATTAAAGCCCAGTTACATCAGGAAATCAGATGCTGAACTTCAATTTGGCCCTGGGACAAATTGAAGACTAAAACAAGCGTATTGACACAATGCCTTGTTATTTGATATTATACCCGGATTATAGTTTCGGGAAAGAGAGCATATGAATAAACAAAAATGGCCGGCACGAGCAGTTTTGCCCATTGCAG
>PIVS01000351.1 GCA_003353855.1 Desulfobacteraceae bacterium | reverse complement strand
TTACACCATGTATATAAATGGGATAAAGCTGCTTAAGCTGATTTAAAAAAAAGAAAAATTTGAAGTTCAAAATGTCTGTATATCTGCGCCCTGTATTTGAAATTATGTCGTATCTTCAAGGCGTAATTAAATTCTTGATCACATCCTGTTATTAAAATTTGATCAGCTCCAAAAATTAGAATTGACATGAACAGTAATTTAAAATTAAATTTTCATGCATTTTTTCTCTAATTCTTTTTTGGCAAACCACAGGCATGCCCTGATTTTACAATGCCTGAACAATCTTGAAATGGATTTTGATAAGATTTTTATTTTTGACCCCTTTGCAAAAAAAATGCTGGAGCTATTAAGGCCTGTATGCCCTGATTAAGGGTTCCTTTTTTCTTCAGGCAAACAGGGTATAGTTGATCAGCATACCCGCTCCCAGCAGAAGCAGTATGGCAGCAAAGGATCTTTTTATTTTGATTAAAACACTTGTGGTCATTCTATTTCTGATAAATTTGTCCACACTCCATGCCAATCCCATCCACCAGATCATTGCCCCTGAAAAAACACCCAGTGAGATAAAGGCCACTGTCGTCAATTGACCCAACTCCAATGGACCGAATCCCAATTGATTGGTGCTGTCTGCCAGGGGAAATGATGCAAATGCAGCACTGAAAAAAACAAGGGTGATAGGATGCAGGGCGGTGAATAAAAAGTTGGGCATAAAGGCATTGATAATGCTCCGGCGAGAGCGGCCTTCAGGGACTGAACTCAGGTCTATCTCAAATTTTCCGGCAAACATGAGAATGCCGAATATCAGTATCAGGCTTGCTCCGGATATATGCATGATACTGCCGTAGGACTGGATTAGGACTTTGACATACTCCACCCCGAATCCCGCGGCCAAAGAAAAAAAGGTATCTGCAACGGCAACACCCAGGCCTGAGATCAATCCATATATCAGCCCCCTTTTAAGGGTTTCCTGGATACAAATAATGGCCTGGCTCGTGCTGGTGACTGCCAGGAGGAATCCCAGGGATCCCCCTTTTAGTAACGCAAAAAATATGGATTCCATTTTTTAGATTTCTTTCCGGGCAGTTGTCTGGTGAAGGATGGGATTATAGGTTGCAAATTCCGGTGCCAGAGCCAAATTGCCCCAATCCAATACGACTTTCATGACCTCTGTTGCCATAAGGGTGCAGGTCAGCCGAAACAATTATTTTCTTCATTTTCTGCTTCTCTTTTTTCCGAGGTTCCATTTTTATCGAATTCTGCCTGCCATGCCGCCTAATGAAATATCCAAGGGATAAAAATTACAGTATGACAACAAAGGATATCTTTACAAAACAAAATTCAACAAAGCATTATCACATCAACACATCAACGATGTCAACCGCATTTATACACAAACTTTGTTTTTTGCATTTGCAATTTGTTTTTTACGTTTGTTAACAAAAACAGACCGAGGACTCTTGAAGGGACTCCAATAAAATCATCCCATATTTAAAATCTCTATCTCACTATTGCAAGCTTCCTGAAGAGCCCTGGCGAAGGGCCCTGGTCTGCCGTCCCTGAAAAGGGTGCCATTCATCCTGACAATGGAAGTGACCTCGGTGGTTATGCCCACGATCATCATCTCCGTGGCCAGGTGGATATCTTTTTCAAATATGGCCGTTCTTCCACCCTTAACTCCTTCAGGCGACTCTCAAATGCCTAGATCATTTTTAATTTGCTTTTCAGTTGAATTAGACAAAAGGGCAAAATATTTTGTCCGGGTTTCCGGATCCAGTTTCTCGACAGGTACTGCCTGCAGGTCATCCTTGGCCTCTTCCGGGGACATACTATGGGGAAACTGGTCAAGCCTGACAGGTGAGAAAAAAGCTTTGCCTGAATCCTGGGCCTTATCCAGAACCGCTTTAACCTCTGAATACCTGCCTCCTCTTTGAGCGGTCAAAAAATTACCGTCAAAAACGATATAAACCGGCCCTAATACCGGCACATTGATTTCGGCCAGGGCACATAACAGGGGAAGGTTTGCCCCGGAGATCCAGGGATCGTTTTCGATGGATGTTGCAGAAGCAAAAAAGGTAACCTTGTTTGTTAAAGAGTGGTCAAGGGATTCCAGAAGGGCTTTCATGTTCTTATCGGTGCTGGGTGAAATAATTCGTTCAACAATCATAATATCTCCTAATTAATTACAAAAATCTATGGGAAGGTCTAATACAATCGGAGTGTTAGAAAGGACAATCTCTTTGCTTGTTTCTCCGGCCATAAATAGTCCCAGGTTTATGGTATTACGTGTGGTAAGACCATGGGCAATATTGCTATATATGGGGATCTTTAAACTGAACGCCGGCAGGCTGCCCCCTTCAAATTCGATATCAGCGAATCCCGGGAACTTTACCTCGTTGCAGATCAAGTTGAGAAACGCCGGCTTTCGCTGGTGGAACACCTGTAGTTTTAACCAGGGCAGGTTCACAAACCACTGCATGGCATCTAAAACGGCTGCGAATTGAACAGGGTTTGTCATTTTTATAGATCCCTTAAACAAGATCCAGCCGGCATACCTTTGGGGCAGGGGTATTTACAAAGGAATTTATCGCAACGTAAGGCCTCAAAGGCAGTACCAGGTGTGAGTTGGGAAGTCATCATGATGAGAACCACCCAAAAGATAAATTTGTATGTAACTCACATTCCGCTTGTTCAAATGTTAAATTTGTGAATTAGGAAATAGTACAAAAACTGAAATAATCAGAGGAAATCAATAAAAATATACTATATCAAGACAAAGAACTATCCGATGCAGAGTCGGTTGTTCGCAATAAAGTGTGGGGCAAAAAATGGTTTGGAAAAATCACACTTGATATGGACTCCTCTGTTCGAGGTGTATATGGAAACCAAGAAGGGGCGGCTAAGGGGTTCAACTCAAAAAAGAAGGGTCAGTGAAGCTACCACCCTCTCCTATGCTTTATCGCTGAAAATCGAGAATGCCTCCATAATTGGTTCCGCACGTGGAGTGCTTATTCCGCCAACGGCAGCGTTGATTTTATGAATGAGTGTTTTGCCAAGCTGCCCAAACGAGTCTGGAAAGTGTTTGTTCGAGCTGATAGCGCCTTTTCGATGGAGCACTGCTTGATCTACTTGAGTCAAGAAGTTGTGAATACTTGATCAAGGTTAACCTGAGGGGGCTCACCACTCTCTTGGAAAAGCAGTCCTGGCGTAAGATTGCCAAGAGACCAGAGTATGAAAGCGCTAAATTCGAATACAAATGCTCAGGATGGTCAAGATCCAGAACATTTGTTGCTGTACGGAAACTAACTGAGGTTAAAATTGACGAAGATGTTCTATTCGAATCCAAAAAATATGAATCCGACAATTTCTGCTATGTTTCGAATTTGAAGCTAAGCCCATGGGCTACTCACAAAAAAGATGGACAACGCGCGACAAGCGAAAACTGGATTGAGTGGTGTAAGAATCAAATGTCATCGGGAAGTATCTTGACTCAAGAGTTTTGGGCAAACTCGGCTATCTTCCAATCTTCCAATCTGGCATACAATCTGTTGGTTTGGATAATGTGGCTGAATAATAAAGATGGGTTCAATGAAGAACCGAATACCATTCGAATGTGCCTGATCAATGTTCCAGCGAAATTGATGACCCGGAGTCGACAATGGATAGTACGGTTGTCAGAGAACTATGTATATAAGGATCGGTGGCTGCAGTTAGAAAAATCTATATTGCAATTGAACTTTGACTGACTTATTCACCGGCGTTAAAAAAATATAAACAAAAGGAAGAACCAATGAACCCGTGCGCATGAGCTAAGCCTACGCGGGCAATTTTTGGCCTATGGGTAGCAAAAAAATTATGGCAGCATAGCCTGTTGCCATAATTTTTCCGAAATTCTGATCGTCTTAGCTCAAAAATTGAATTAGGACGCCCCCCGGCGATGGTTTCAGCACCCCCATTGAGCGCTTACAAGTTTTAGGTGGTACTCCTATCTATAAAAAAGATTTTATTAAATTATTTGTTTCGATAGTAGCAGGGGTTGATCGAAACCAATCGTAAAATTTAAGATTGTTTTTCTGTAATTTTTTTTCAATAAGACCAACTTCTGCCATAGCAGGCACTGTGTCTCCCATATAATCTGCTGATTTTCCTATAGGTTCAAATGGGAAACCGAAACCATTTAAAATCTGAAGGAATAAGGGCTCTACACAGATATACCAATTGGAGATTTTATACTTCTTGCTATAGAAGTACATAATTCGATACAAACCCAAAGCAATATCTCCGTTTCTAACTGTTTTATCCACTATCAATCTGGATATTTCGGTATTTTTATCTGTTCCAGAGATCTTTTTGTTAAAACCGGGATGGTTTTTAATTGGTAAACCCTTAGAGAAATCCGAATTCAAAATGAGCCTGATCGTTCCTACAATATCTCCTTTTTCATTTAAAGCAATAAAATGTTTGGAATGTTCATCATAAGAGTCTTTTTCCTGTTTATCCGGGTAGTCTGAAGCCTTTAGAAATTTTTGTTCGACACAATAAACCTCGTACCTGAATCTATATAATTTCTTTAATTCATTCTGCGTTTGTGCCTCTTTAAAGTAATACATTTGATCTCCTTAAAATTATCAGCCTTTAGACAATACCATTAGAGTAGAAATATTTTATAGCTCTTATTTGTTAAGGGCCGCAAATTTTATAACCGGAACGAAATAGCTTGCCTTTTGGCCCATCTACTGCGTTGCATAAAAGGCCAAATAGGCCTGCTATTAAACCTTTAATGCGTCTTGTAGATGAACCAAAATTCTGTGCTATTTTTTGTCCAACTTATTTCATCTGCGGTCCTAGTAATATTTAGTATTGGGCTTGCTTATTATGGCTCTGAAAAACACATACTCCTTTGTTTGTTAATGTGTTAGTTCAAGCCTTTTTGCTGTCTGAAAGTAATCTCCTCGTCGGACATAACCCATCCGGGATCATCCATGGGGATAGTTATGGAATCGATACCAAGGCTTTCCCTGGTATTGAGGATAAAAGCTTCCGGGGTTTCAGATTTTCTAGGTGGTGTTGAAAAATTAGCTTGTATGGAATTATAGGGTCCATAATCATCTTTGTATTGATCATAGATAATGATATTATCATCATCGTCAACATAACCTATATCAAGCCATTGGGTATAGGTGGAAACCGATGTGGCATTGTCAAGCTGCCCGGTCATGTAAAAGAATTGGCCGTCATAGGGATTCTTAAAGGTTGCAGTATAGGGAAAGCAGGCAGTACTCTGGTAGACG
>PIVS01000350.1 GCA_003353855.1 Desulfobacteraceae bacterium | reverse complement strand
ATAATTTTTTTAACCTTGTAATTATTCAGGGTTTCGATGTTTTCCTGGGCCATCATCTGGTACATCATCTCATTGCCGGCGCGTCTGGCAAAGTCTCCGGTACATTTTTCTTCGGTTCCCAATATGGCAAAACTGATACCTGCTTTTTGCAGGATTTTCACCAGGCTTACGGATACTTTTTTGGTTCGGTCATCAAAGGAACCGGCACAGCCAACCCAGAGCAGATAGTCGACATCTGACGTCTCGGCCATCATTTTAACACCTAAGTCCGCGGCCCAGTCGGCACGTTTGTCATAGCCTATGCCCCAGGGATTACCATTACGTTCAAGACCTTTAAAGGCCACGTTCAACTCCTTGGGGTATTCGCCTGCCATCAATGTCTGGCCCTGTCTCATGGCAATTATCCGTGGAACATGTTCGATGGTTACAGGGCAGACCTGTTCACAGGCCCGGCAGGTGGTACAGGCCCAAAGTGTATCTTCGGCGATCACCCCGCCAATGAGCGGTTTTTTGCTGTTAAGTTCGGCCATGGCAGCTTTGGTTTCTTCAATTTGTTCGAGGTCGCCATCCTCTTTGATGGTGCAAGCCAGAGCGGCTCTTTTAATAAGGTTATCTGCATTATTCAATAGCTCAGCTTTCAATTGGTCATTGAAATCAAGCAAATTTAATGGTTTATCAGTGGTGTAAGTGGGACACACCTCTTTACACCGGCCGCATTCGGTACAGGTGTAAAGATCCAGTCCCTGTTTCCAATTAAGCTGGTGTATGTGATTTATCCCTAGGGATTCATCCTCCCAGACCGATTCATCTTCCAAATCCAAAACCTCAGGTTTCTCATGGGGATATCCCAGACTTTTTAGGAATACATTGGGCAGGGCTGTGATGACATGAAAGTGTTTTCCCGTGGGCAGTAAATTAAGAAAGGTCAATTGGGTGATAATATGTAACCAGAACATACCTATTAATATATATCCGGTACTCTTTACGCCCAATCCGGATATGAGTGATCCAGCTCCCGCGGCAATTGGTGTCCAGAGAAATTCGGAACCATAAAGGGGGTTATTAAGGAAATGAAGTGCTCCGGGATTATTATGCAGGGTAATTAAGTTATACCGGGCCCCGTCAAGCAGGAGGTCGGAAATCATCAAAAGACCAATCATGCACAAAACAAGATAGGCTTCCCATGTATTGTGCATTCGTTCCGGCTTTAGAACTGCCCGGCGGAATATGGCATAAAGCACCATCAATAAAACGATGCCCTCCATGATGTCTTTTAAGCCGGCATAAAGATACCCTGTAAAATAGGTTTCACCCAGAAAAGGCAGTTGAAATCCGGTAACAAACCCCTCTCCGTAGAGGGTCAGGCTGCGAAGTATCAGAATGCAGAATCCCCAAAAGATAAACCCATGCATGATGCCCGAGGTCCATTCTTTTTTCCTGCCCACCAATCGTTTCTGGCCAATGGCGATGATCAAAAGGCTTTTCAGCCGTTCTTTGATCTGATCGGCCCGATCTATGGGTTCCAGGGCCATGAGCACTAGGATTTTATTGTACATGGTACGGCCGAAAATGGTTAGACCTACAATGAGCAGTAAAGACATTAAAAGGGGGTTCATAGATACCTCATCAACGATTATTAGGTAAAGAGTTAACCTCTGATCTTTTTAATTTCTTCCCGAAGAATCGGTACCACCTCAAAGAGATCTCCGACAATACCATAGTCAGCCACGTTGAAGATGGGCGCTTCCGGATCTTTATTAACCGCCAGAATTGTTTTTGAACCGGTCATCCCCGCAAGATGCTGAATGGCCCCGGAGATACCTATTGCGATATAGAGGGAAGGCGCGACTATTTTGCCGGTTTGCCCGACCTGCTTATTATGTGCCATGAAACCACCGTCAACCATGGCCCGGGAAGAGCCGAATCCGGCGGCAAGATCATCGGCCAGTCCTTTGACAAGATCAATACCGGCCTGATCCTTGGTGCCCCGTCCAACCGAAATAACGATGTCGGCATCGGCAAGATCGATTTCACCGCTTGCATCTGACAGGATCTCTTTGATAACAGTTTTCAAATCGGTTTCCGGTATGGACAGTTTTACAGCATTTTGTGTTCCTGTTAACCCAGGGGTTGCCTCAAATGCGCCTGCTCTGACAACTGCAACCAGGCGATCGGAATTTACTTTAATACGCTGGATCACTTTACCTGCTATGGCCGGTCGGATCACCTGGATTTGTTCTTTTTCCAGGCTCACATCGGTAATTTCCGTGGCGCAGGCTGCATCTAACCGGGCAGCAACTCTTGGGGCTACAGTTTTTCCTGTTTCGGAAAATCCAAACCAAATCATATCGGCTTCAAATTGTTTGGCCGCTTCAACAACACAGGATGCAAAGAGACCCGCAGAAAAAAGTTCAAGACTTGCATCATCTGCAATGTATTGGGTATCAGATCCCATTGCCAAATCTTGGGTGAGTGATTCGATATTGCTGCCGATGGCCGCCACTGCGGTTTGGGCCCCCAACTCCTTAGCTTTTGATAAAAGTTCTGTTGTGCTGCCTTTTAAAACACCTTCTTTTATGTCTGCAATTACGAGTATTTTAGCCATGATATTGTTTTCCTTTCCTATATTAATCAGGTGTGAATCAAGGTAAAGTCCTATGATGATAGTAAATTAGGTCTATAAAACCTTGGCTTCATTGGTCAGAAGATTAACGACCTGGGCAGTAATCTGGGCAGCATCGCCTTCAAATTTTTGTCCGGCCTCACGGGTTTCCGATTTCATAAATTCAGTAATCTCCGATTTGGCATTGCCGACTTCATCAGGGGTCATCCCCAGTTGTGCCAGATCCATTACCTGGATTTTCTTTTTCTTTGCCATCATGATGCCCCGCATTGCAGGCAGTCGAGGTTCATTAATACTATCACTGACAGTTACCACGGCGGGTAACTCAAGTTCAACAATTTCGGTTCCGCTGTCCCCCAATCGGGATACTTTAATGTGCTGGTCCATCACCTCAATGGCAATTACATTGGAGACGCAGGGCAATCCCAGGTACTCGGACAATATGATCCCGGTTTGGCCGCTGTCTGTATCCTGGGCCTGTTTGCCGGTGATAACAAGATCATAGTCTCCCGCTTCATAAACCTTTTGCAGCACTTTTGCATAGACGAAGGAATCTGCAGCCACCAGACAGGGATCATCAATGTGAATTCCGTTTTCAATTCCCATGGCATAGCATTTACGTATCATATCTGTGTTGTCACCCCCGCCGATGCTTACCAGGGTTGTTTCGGCATTGTTGTTTTCCTTGAGTTGAACAGCTGCTTCCACTGCATTTTCATCCCAGGCATTTATAACATATTGCAGTCCGTCTTCGATAATGGCGCCGTTGTCAATGTGGATATTCAATTCAACATCAACTACTTTTTTTACGGTTGTGAGAATTTTCAAATTGTCCTCCTCATTATTTGGGTAGTTTTAATTTGTTTGATTGCACCAAAAAGTTTATTTTTGCTCTTTATGCCATCTGGATGCGGCTTTCCCCGCAAACTATTATTAAAGATTCCTTTGCAGGAAAGGCCAGGGTCATGTTAAGGGACTGCCCCATTTGCGCTGCAAGGGCGGTGGGTCGTGAGTTGGATATCATTATGGGCAGATGGGCCCTGGCAGCTTTTTGAACCAGTTCATAACTGATTCTTGAAGAGAGAACCAAAAGGCTTGCAGCCGGGAGCGTCTTGTTCATAAGGGCAATGCCTATTGCTTTATCCAGGGCATTATGCCGGCCAACATCTTCGGCAAAGGCGATGGCTTCCAGGTTCTGGTTAAAAATCAGGGCAGCATGGGAGCCCCGGGTCCTCTGGTAGTATTTCTGGGTTTTGGAAAGCTTGTTGATGCAGTCAAAGACACGGCTGAGTTCAACCTCCAAGCCGTTTTCTGCCGGTGTTAGAATCTGATTAAGGTCCTCCAGCATCTTCTTGCCGCAAATGCCGCAACTGGTTTGGCTGACGTAGCTTTTTCTTTTCAGAAGATGGGGAATCCTTTTGCGGCGCCGGGGGGTCAGCCAGATATCAACAACATTTGCATCCTGATCGTTGTCATAGCCGATTCTCTGGATATCATCCATGGAATCTATAAGTCCCTCCCCAAGACAGAACCCGGCTGCATGAAATTTTTCATCCCCCGGGGTTCTCATCACCACAGAATAGGGCTCATCCTCAATGCGAATCAAAAAGGGTTCCTCTCCGATTAGTTCCAGATTAATGGAATCAGTCTGGCAACTCCCTTTTTTACACCGAACAGATTGATAAAATTGTGTTCTTTTTCCTGGGCTCAATTGTTCTTATTCCCCTTTTCCTGATTTAGAAGATGGCGGAAATGACAGGGCTTGGGTTAAAACAAAGGCTGCCTGGAGATAGGACGTGGGGCAAAGCTCGAAGCATTCCTTGCAGTCATTGCACTCCTTTGCCGCAATCTGGGGAATAAAACTGATCTCTTTGTTTATTCCCCGGTCAACAAACCCAATGGCATTTTTCTTTGTTACCTCGTTGCAGTACCTGACACACAGACCGCAATGGATGCAAAATGAGGGGTCTTTGTCATACCGGTCTTTGTTTGCACCATATTCCTGGGCAAGCGTCATAAGCTCAGGGGCATCCGGGGCATGGGCCATGAGAAGCTCTATGATGGTTTTTCGGATTCTATCTACTTTTTCAGACCGGGTTCTGACAATGATATTTTCTTCAACAGGATAAACGCAGGAAACAACAAGCTTTGTCCAGCCCCGCACTTGCACTTCCACGATGCACAGGCGGCATCCGCCAAAGGGTTCCAGTTTTTCGTGGTGACACAGGGTGGGAATGTATATCCCTTCTCCTCTGGCTGCCTCAAGGAGGGTCATCCCCTTGGCAGCCTTTACCTGGTTTCCATCAATCTCAAATTGGATTTCACTCATTTTCACCTGCTTTTTTTGGGTTCTTTTTAGTTATTATTCTTTTTTCTTCAGTAATGGGAGCCGGAACAGGCTCTCCTGAGATTTTTGTCACTGCACCAAATTTTACCGGGCAAACTTCAAAGCAGGTGCCGCAATTTGTGCATAATTCCTGATCAATGATGTGGATCTTTTTCTCTTCACCATCAACGGCTTCTGCCGGGCATTTTTTAAGACACATGCCACAGGCCTTGCACTTGTCAGGATCAATATAAAATGCGATCAACTCTTTGCAGGAAAGGGCAGGGCACCGTTTTCCCTTTATGTGGGCTTCATACTCTCCTCTGAAGTAGCGCAGGGT
>PIVS01000349.1 GCA_003353855.1 Desulfobacteraceae bacterium | reverse complement strand
AATGAAGGTGATCATATGTCCTTCTGCCTTCATTTGCCGCAGGATGGATATCAATTCCTTGATTTCCGGGGGGGTCAGCACCGAGGTGGGCTCATCTAGAATCAGCAGATCAGCACCATTTAGAAGGGCTTTGATAATTTCAATCCGCTGCTGCTGTCCTGCTGATAATTGCCAGACTTTCTGGTCCAGATCCATTTTGAAATCAAACTGCTTGGAAAATTCCGCTACTCGTTTTCGTAATTTTATTTTCGGGAAAAAAAAGGGGGTGTCTTTATATCCCAGGGCAATATTTTCAAGGATCGAATGGTTCTGGATCAGCATGAAGTGCTGGTGGACCATGCCAATGCCATGGAGGATGGATTCAACAGGATTGTTGATGCGGATGGGAGATCCGTTGATCTCGATCTGTCCTGAATCCGGCTGGTAGAGACCGTAGAGGATGTTCATCAGGGTGGTTTTACCCGCCCCGTTTTCTCCTAACAGCCCCAGAATCTCACCGGACGCCACATGGAGGTTGATATCTTTATTGGCATGGATGCCGTGAAATGACTTGCAGATATTTTTCATTTCAAGACGTTGTATTTTTTTCATATCACAACTTTATAAAAAGGCCGGGGAAACCCCCCGGCCTTGTATGGTTAATTTTAAATTATTGGGGAATGTCGCCTTCAACATTGTCCACATAATACATCATGCTCAAAAGATCTTCCTTGGACGCTTTGTCACCGGCTTTGATCTGAATTGTTCCTTTGTTATCCGCAATGGGGCCGGTAAAGGGTTCAAATACATCCACACCCTGCTGCATCTGCTCATACCGTTTCATAACCAGGTCATAGGCGGATATTTTGCCGAACTCCTTGGAATCAATCATGGCCTTCTTTAATTCAGGGACAAACTTGGGGTTGATCATGTCCGTGGTGCTGCCGCCTAAGATGGCTGCTTTTTCCTTGGTCAGCCACCATAGATCTTCATTGTTCCATTTTTCGGTGTAAACATCTTCAAGGATTTTGGCATACATTCCGCCCCAGTCCATGAGCTGGCCTGAAACAACAGAGTCTTTTCCATAGGGCTGCATGGCTGAGTAATGGGAAAAGGTATAAATCTGTTTGCCTTTTTCTGTTACCTCCTGACCCACTTCAATGACGGCCGGGGTATCTTCGGTGAATGCCAGGGCGTCGCAACCCTCAGCTATAAGGGATTGGGCCGCTTCCTTGGCTTTGTCCGGTCCGTACCAGGCATAGATCCATCTGACATTGAGTTTTGCCTCTGGGTTGGCGGCTTTTATTCCTAGGGCAAAGGCATCGATGTGGCGAACCAGTTCGGGAATTGGAAATGCTGCCACATAACCGATTTTATTGGTTTTGGTCAGGGCGCCTGCCATGATGCCGTTCAAATAGTACATCTGGTAAAGGTCACCAAAATAGGTTCCCACGTTGGCAGACCGTTTAAATCCGGCACAATGCATGAACAATTTGTCCGGATATTTGGCACCGGCTTTGAGGGTGTCGTCCATATAACCAAAGCTGGTGGTAAATACCACGTCACATTTTTGCTGCTGGATCAACCGGTCGATGATTCTTGCACTGTCCGCTTCTGAAACCGATTCAACAATCATGGTTTCAAGCCAGGGAAATTTTTCTTCCGCAAATTTGCGGCCAAGGTCATGGGCATGGGACCAGCCATAATCCCCAACAGGCCCCACATAAACAAATCCTGCTTTGAGTTTTTTGGCAGGGGCTTGTTCTTTTGCGGTTTTATCGGATTTTTCGGTTGATTCTGATATTTGTTTTTCCTGTTTGGAGGTGTCGGTTTTTTCTTCCTGTTGTCCACAAGAAACAAAAAACATGCTAGATAAAAAAGCAAGAAGTAATGCAATAACAATGGTCTTTTTTTTCATATTGAACTCCATTTTAAAAGTGAAAAAATTTGTGGCGGATAATACGATATTTAGGCCTTTCCAGTCAACCATTATGATGGCAGACGCGTCAAGGTGCCGGAGGTAAAAATAAGATTTGCGTTGGCTAACGGTGTTCTGGGGCATTGGATGAGTTTTTTTTTCTATCGACAGAAACAATAAAATATGCTTGAATAGTAAATTTTTGGGTGCAGCAGTACAAAAACTCATACAACGAGGATGTTATGGTTAGTATAGCAGCTGTGTTAAAAAAGTCGATCATTTTCAATTCCCTGGAAGAGACAGACCTTCAAAGGATCACTCCCATGTTTGAAAAACGGGAGCTGCACACAGGGGATATTATCACCACTGCAGGAAATACTGCCCAGCATTTTTTTATACTGGAAAAGGGCACCCTGCTCCTGGCAATGGAAGATGATAAATCCGTTGTGCTGGATTCACCAGGGGATTTTATTGCCATGGAACTTTTAAGTGACCGGGGCATGTATAAAACCACCATAACCGCACTGGAAGATGGGGTGGTATTGATTATTCCCAGGGAATTGTTTTTAGACCTTATCCAGGAGGATACACCCGGGGCCGCAGCCATTATGCAGGCGTGGCAGAGATTTCTTGATCAGACAGCAGCATTTGCAAAAAATATCGAGGACATCGATATTCCTGCAATTTTTTAGGTTAAGGAGGTAGTGGTTTGTACGGAATAGAAGCAATCAATGCAAACAATGGATGGGCCATTTCAGTTGTGGGCATTTCCATCGTATTCTCAGGACTAGTTGTCCTTTCCCTTGTGATTTCACAACTTCACAAGGGTCTGGCCTTATATGAAAATCCCTGGAAAATAAGAAAATGGTTTTCCCGGGAAAAACAAATGGGTGAAGAACCGGATAAACCATTGGAAACAGGAGTTGTCTTACTTGTTCTCACCCAGGAACAAAAGGAAATTTCCAAGCAATTTGCTCTTTTGGTCAGAACCCTGGAAGATCATTTTTCATTGCCCCGGCTCCTTGGTCTTGCCCGGATCAGCGGGGTGAAAAATTTTCATTCAAACTTAAATATACTTCTCAAATCCTCCATTATCTTTCCGGACAGTGAAGGGTTATTCTGCTGGGATCAGGATCTGTATATCAAAACCATTTCATATTAAACCAGCCTGAAAAAAATGACACTAGAGGAAATAAAATGGATGCTTTATTTTTAGACTTTTTTCAAAATACAGGTTTTTATTTGTGTGACTACCGAAATGTCATCATGATTGTCATCGGTATGATCTTTATCTATCTGGGAATTGCCAAGGATTATGAACCCTTGCTCCTTGTTCCCATCGGATTTGGGATGCTCATCGGTAACATTCCCATCTTTAAAGGATTGGGGCTTGGTATCTATGAAAGTAATTCTGTTCTCCATTATCTGTATTTCGGGGTGACCCAGGGAATTTATCCCCCCCTTGTTTTTCTCGGCATCGGTGCCATGACAGATTTTTCCACCCTGCTGGCAAGACCTGTACTCATGCTGCTGGGTGCTGCTGCCCAGGCCGGGATTTTTATTACCTTTCTGGGTGCCCTGGCCCTTGGGTTTGCTCCCAATGAAGCGGCTTCCATCGGGATTATCGGCGGAGCAGACGGCCCCACTGCCATTTTCCTCACCGCCAAACTGGCCCCGCACCTCATCGGCCCCATTGCCGTGGCTGCCTATTCCTATATGGCTCTGGTTCCCGTGATCCAGCCACCCATCATGAGACTTTTGACCTCCCGTAAAGAGCGGCTCATCCGCATGGAAGAGCCTAGAGAGGTCACCAAAAGGGAAAAAATGATCTTCCCCATTGTGGCTTTTCTGCTCTGCTGCTTTCTGGCTCCTGCAGCCCTGCCTCTCCTTGGAATGCTCTGCTTTGGCAATGTGCTCAAAGAAGCTGTGGTAACGGAACGCCTTGCTGTCACGGCCAGAACCGCCATCATTGATACGGCTACCATCCTTCTCGGGGTGACCGTGGGGGCCAGTACCCAGGGGGATGTATTTTTAACCTCCAAATCCGTGGGTATTTTTGTCCTGGGGGCGGTCTCATTTTGTATTGCCACGGCCTGCGGTCTTCTTTTTGCCAAGTTCATGAACCTGTTTTTGAAGAGCAAAATCAACCCATTGCTGGGAGCTGCCGGTGTGTCCGCAGTTCCTGATTCCGCCCGGGTGGTCCAGGTAGTGGGCCAGCAGGAGGACCCCACCAATTTTCTTCTCATGCATGCCATGGCACCCAATGTGTCCGGGGTGATTGGGTCGGCCATTGCCGCCGGTGTTCTCTGGAGTCTCATGGCAAAAACCCTTTAATATAAAAGGAATATGAATTCTTAGGGAGTTATCACCATTGGTTGAAGTTATATCCAGGCAAAGGGTTCGGTTTATCAGGGTGCCGGAAATGAACAATCTGGAACTGCTCCATGTTGCCTATACAAAACATCAGTTTTCTCCCCATTTCCATGGGGGCCATGTTATCGGTGTCATTGAAAAAGGGCTGGCAATACCGGATGTTTAAAAAGGTCTTTGGCATTACACATGGGCAATACTCCAAGGCTGTTTAACCGGTCCCAAGGAATAAATTATCCTTGGGACCGTTTTAGTTTTGAGCCCAAAGGGGCCTCTATATGAATTCAGGGGCTGTCGACGCCAGCATGGCATAACCTCCCTGGATATTTTTGGTGTTGGTAAATCCTTTTTGGCCAAGCAAAATTTGGGATTCATAGGAGCGGGCACCGGTGCCGCAGAGAAGGCAAAGGGTTTCGTTTTTTGGCAGTTCATTGAACCTGACCCTCAGTTCCGGCAGGGGGATATTGATCCAGCGTTCTTTATACCGTTCAATAAAGGGGGTTGCCTCTTTGGGATCACGCACGTCCAGAACCCGGGTCTTTTTGGTTTTGAATTTTTCTAGAAAATCCATCACGTCGATTGGCCTGTTTCGTTTTTCCAGAATATTGTCCAGAACATTGCCGGCATTGTTGATGATGTCCATTGCCGATGCATAGGGAGGAGCATAGCCGGTTTCCAGCACACAGACATCATCCACATTAAGTCCTGTCTGGAACAGGGGGGCAATGGCATCCACCCGGGCCTTAATGGCATCTCCCTGGTTTCCGACTGCCTCGACGCCTAAGATTTTCCGGGTTTTTTTGTCTGCAATCAGGGTGATGAACATCATCTGGGAGTCGGGATAAAAATGGGCCCTGTCATGCTGGGCCACCATGGCATGGATTGGATCAAACCCGTTGGCTTTTGCCTGGGCTGATGTCAGGCCGGCGGTGGCTATTCCCATGTCAAAGACTTTGATACAAAAGGTTCCCACGGTCCCCTTGAACTGGGTGGCCCTGCCGTGGATGTTGTTGGCAATGATTCTTCCCTG
>PIVS01000348.1 GCA_003353855.1 Desulfobacteraceae bacterium | reverse complement strand
TATCGATCAGTTCAACCCCGAGTCCTGCGAATTTAATTTTTCAAATCTTTTTTGCTGGCAGGAGGCCTATCAATATTCATGGTTCACCTATAAGGGGCGGATGGTCATCTATGACGGGGCCAGCAAATGCGGGTTTATGCCTTTGGGTGCAGAGTTCCTGCCCCATGAGCTGGTCGCTCTGTCACACCATCTGATCGGCATGGGCTTTGAACCTAATATCACTATTTTCCCCAGGGAATATGGGGATGCATATCCTGATATTGAGCAATTTTATACCATCCGGGAAGAACGGGACAATGCAGAATATATTTACCGGGTTGACAGCCTGGTAGACCTGAACGGGATCAAGCTTCATAAAAAAAGAAATCTGATTTCCCAGTTCAAGCGGCAATATCCCGATTATTCGGTCATGCCCCTGAAGGGGCCTGATGTCCAGGCTGCCTGGGAGTTTGCCCGCAACTTACTGGATGCCCGGAAAACACCGTCAAAGGATCTGGAAGATGAATCCATGGCCATGGAAAAAGCCTTTGATCATTTTGCCAGCCTGGGGTTTGAAGGGATTGGTCTATGGATAAAAAATCAATTGGCTGCATTTTCTGTTTTCAGCCGTCTGAATCATGATACCTATAATATTCATTTTGAAAAATCAGATTATGCCTTTAAAGGGGTGGCCCAGGTCATCAACCAGGAAACAGCCAAATATCTTCAGGAAAAATGTGTGTATGTCAACCGGGAGCAGGATCTTGGTATAAAGGGGCTGCGCCAGGCTAAACTTTCCTATGAGCCGGAACGCCTCCTTATTCCCCACACCCTGATATTCAAAACAAAACACTGATCCAAACACTGGTAGACCGGCAGTTCAGAATAATTTTCTCCTAGGGTGTTGTTTGGGTGATTACCTGTCCCCTGGAGGTAAAGGAAATCCCTTGCCCGGACTGAGTCCCGATCATTATGGACTCGACAATGGGTGGATTTGCCAGCTTTTTCGATGACCATTTGACGATGAAATTTGCCCCGGAACCGCCTTCTTTGTCCTTTGACAAGACGATGTATCGGGTTGAGCCAAGGGGGGGGATGGATAGCGGCTTGTCCAGGTATTGTTTAATCAGTTCCCCTTTGGTTCCGTAATAATCCACGGAAGAGAGGGTGATGGAGTTAGAGGGGTCAATATTCCGAATGCTCAAGGTGACGGTGAGCAGGTAGGAACTGGCCTTGTTGCCGATATAAATATGGGAATAGGCCGGAACGTAAAGGGTTTGACCCTCTGACAGGTCAATGCAGTTTTCTGCCTGAACCTGAAAGGCGAATCCGAACATAAAAAGAATGATCAACGTAAGCCGGATTTGCTTTTTTTTCATTTGGTTCCTCCCGGGTTTTAATTTAAGGCTTTTCAACCCCATTGATATTTATTGATATCATAGATAAAAAGCTCTTAACAGGTTTGTTTGATTAAAACCCAAAGTATTTTTTTTATTATTAAAATGTAATACTTAATTGTTATGAATTTCTTGACAAAACCAGTATTTTTGCGATAGTTAGGCTTGAAAAATATGGTAATTTATAATGAAAAATAAAAAGATCAACATTTTTCTGGCAATCCTTTTTTCATGGGTTATAGTCATTGGAACTGTTTGTGCCGACACAAAATGTCGTGATCGAGGATACAATTCATGCTGTCAGGCCGGTTCCCTGGATTCAAAAACTGAAACTTATAATTCAATCAGCGTATATGATTTCCAATATTTGGCAAACTTTCCTTTTGCTGGCGGCAAAAACCAATTTTGCTGTAAAGATAAGAATTGTAAATCAGAGGGAAAAATTTTTTTAAAAACTCAAAACTCCAGCTTTCAAAATCAAGCTGTCAATTTTGTATATACTCATCCAAAGCCCCTGAATAAAGACAGAGCGTCAGGTCCTGTTTTTACCCATCACAAAACCATACAGACCATTTCAATATATACCATTACACAATCTTTTCTGTGTTAACCTATAGTCCCCCCCCAATAAAATGTTAACATGATATTCAAACGGTCATTTGCCCGGTTGGGAGATGTTTATTAGCCTTCCGATTCATTGGTATCTGGTCTGGCCATTTATCAACAAACACTTTTTTTGAAAGATTTTAATATGCCCCATCATCATCAATTGTCCGATGGAAACTGGACGATTCTTTTTATAACCTGGGTTATAGTCAGTGTATCAACCCTGGGAAGTTTGTTTTTCAGCCATGTAATGGAGTTTGCCCCCTGTGTTTTGTGTTGGTACCAAAGAATATGCCTATTCCCTTTGGTCATTATCCTGGCCACAGGGCTTTTTCCCTTTGACAAGCGTGTTGTAAATTATGCTCTGCCCCTGGCGATTACAGGATGGTTAACAGCATTTTACCATAATTTACTGTACTCGGGAATTATCCCCCAGGATCTGCAGCCATGCAGTCAGGGGGTTTCATGTACGCAAAAATATATTGACCTTTTTGGTTTTTTGACCATCCCAATGCTTTCTTTACTTGGGTTTTCAGTAATTATAATACTTTTATTTTTTTTAAAGAAAAGGATTTCCAAATGAAATATAAAATATTTGCAGGCACCTGCCTTGTATTAATCGGTTTGTTTTTGGCCACCAGCTTTTATTATAAGGATCAACAGGCCAGAATGTATGACTTTATGAACCAAAACAACGCTTCAACCTTTGTCCGGGATCATTCCCAGACACTTGGTGAGGATGATGCCAAGGTCTTTCTTGTTGAGTTTATGGATCCGGCCTGTGAAACCTGCGCTTCTTTTTCACCCCTTGTCAAACAAATGATGGAAGCCAACCCGGGAAAAATAAAACTTGTTCTTCGATATGCCCCTTTCCATGATGGCGCTGATTATTTTGTGAAGATTCTTGAAGCTGCAAAAAAGCAGGGGAAATATTGGGAAACATTGGATGTGATGTTTAAATCCCAACCATATTGGGCCAGTCATAATAACCCGCAACCGCAAAAAATCTGGGAATTTCTTCCAAGGGCCGGCCTTGACTTGGAGCAAATTAAAAAAGATATGAATGACCCGGCAATTGTAAAACTCATTGAACAGGATCTTGTTGATGCCAGAACCCTTAATGTTCGCAAGACACCGGGGTTTTTTGTTAATGGGAAACCTCTTGAAACATTTGGTTCTAAGCAATTGTATCAATTGATTCAATCAGAAATAAGTGCAAATTATCCCTGATAACCCAGGGCCCATTGCTTCAATAAACCAAAGGAGCATCGGCCCGCACTTCCATATTAAATATGCAGGAAACCAGACCATATGAAAAAATTGTTACTTTTAACCTTGGCCTTTTGCATGTCTTTGTTTATTTTTGCCTGTGGACAAGGGCCTGCTATTTTGAAATTAGGTGATCCAGCACCGGATTTTTCCCTGGTAGACCTGGAGGGTAAAACCTGGGTTCTTTCTGAACTTAAGGGGCAGGTGGTGTTTATTAATTTTTGGGCAACCTGGTGCCCCCCCTGCATGAAAGAGTTGCCCTCAATGCAAAAACTTTACACAACCCTGCCAAAAGATAGGTTTAAAATGCTTGCCATCCTGAGTAATGATAAACCTGCGGTGGCAAATTTTGTTGCCAATCAATATGGGTTTACCATGCCGATTCTTGATGATTCCCAGAAGCTTACGGGTTCAAAATATTCCATAACAGGATTGCCTGAAACTTTTATAATAGATAAACAGGGGTTACTTCGTGAAAAATTTATAGGCCCTGCGCAATGGGATTCCCCGGGTTCCATAGAAATGATTATGAAATATATTAATCAATAAAATATGAAAAACTCTGTTGCAAAACAAAAAATCAGAATCCTTCCATTTGTGGTGATAATAACTTTTCTCATCCTCGGTGTGATCGGCATCGGTCTGGATGAGCCATCACAGGTCCTTAACCAGGCAACACAAATTTGTCTGTCCTGTATTGGTATAGGCTGAACCATGGCGGTTTTGCGTAAATGGGTTCAAGCCCTGTTTTTTCTGATTACCAATGGATATTGGAATTTTCCTGTTACCAAAGCAATATACAAGGGACCGTTAAAGGTGGTTTGTTCGCCGGGACTTAATTGTTATTCTTGTCCTGGTGCAACCACCTATTGCCCCATTGGGGCCCTGCAACAACTTTTTGCAGGGATTCGAACTTCCATTGAAACCGGCCAGTTTTTTATGGGTTTTTATGTCATCGGCACCATGGGGGTTATTGGCGGCTTTGTTGGTCGAATGGTTTGTGGATGGGCCTGTCCATTCGGGCTGTTCCAGGAACTTCTCTATAAATTGCCTTCATCCAAGTTTGGTATCTGGCCTTTTTTGCGCTATCTGAAATATGGCCTTCTGGTTGTTATGGTTATTCTTTTACCTCTTTTTGCCCTTGATGAATTTGCCGCCGGCGATCCTTGGTTCTGCAAGTATTTTTGCCCGGCCGGCACACTGGAGGCAGGACTTCCCATGACTTTTCTTCAACCGGCCCTCCGTACAAATTTGGGTCTGCTTTTTTTGCTCAAGCTGTTTATTCTCATTTTTTTCATGGTCTGGTCTGTTTTGGTAAGCCGCCCGTTTTGTAGAACAGCATGCCCCCTTGGGGCTTTTTATGCATTGTTCAGCAGGGTTAAACTGGTCAAATTGAATCTGGATCACAGGCTATGTACCCATTGTGAAGCCTGTCATGATGTTTGTCCCATGGGTGTTCGTTTCAATGAGTCCCAAAATGACATGGAATGCATTTCTTGTTTGGCTTGCAGCAAGGCATGCAAACTTAATGCTATCAACCTCGAAATTGGCGGTTTGCCAGTTTCAAGCCAATCAAAAATAACAAAAATAAAACCCATATGAAAAGAGGGGGGTGATCCTTTGAAAGTACCCCCGAAACTGCCGTGTCGCTTAATAAGACTTTGAACCACTGGTTCAAAAGGTGGGTTTCCAGTATTACCTTTAGGCTTTTCCTTCCAAGGAGGAACTTGCACACCAGTAAAAGTGTGGATACCCTTTTTTTATGCATACGGACAAAGACTGTTTGACAATCACGAACATTTCAGGGGCGAATTCAATTCTTTGATAGAGATTTCTATCTTAATTATTCCAGTTTAAAAGAAACTTTTAGTTTGGTACGATAGCCAACAATCCTGTTGTCCTCCAAACGCATGTCCATTTTGATAACCTCGGCCACACGCATGTCGCGAACAGATTTATCAACCGCCGCAACGGCAGATTTAGCAGCTTCTTCCCAGGAAACTTCAGAAAATCCTACAATTTCAACAATTTTGTAAACGCTTGATTCCA
>PIVS01000910.1 GCA_003353855.1 Desulfobacteraceae bacterium | reverse complement strand
AGGGGATTTTATACTGCATAAATGAATTGTTCATCATTTTTCCGGTTTTCCCATAGGTGATATCTTCAAACAGGGCCATGCCGATTCCCTGGACAATGCCCCCTTCAGTCTGGATTCGGGCAAGGTTTGGATTTATGGGCGTGCCGCAGTCCACCACCCCCACATAATCTGTCACATGGGTTTTTCCGGTTTCAAGATCCATTTCAATCTCGACAAACCCGGCCATGAAGGGTGGGGGGGAAACCGGGCTTGAATGGGATGCACTTGCTGTCAGGCAATTACCATCCCCCACCACCAGACCATGGGCCAGCTTGGCAAGGGAGATGCTTTTATCCCCGTTAAATATTTTACTGCCGTCAAATTCCAGGGTGCTTGGGTCTGCTTTCAAGCGGTTGGCAGCTTCCTGGATGATTTGTCTTCTTAATTTTTCACAGGTTTTGACAACGGCCATGCCCGTCAAAAAGGTGGTGCTGGATGCATAGGAACCGGTGTCATATGGTGAATAGTCCGTATCCACTCCATTGACAATGATTTTATTTAAGGCGCATTCAAGGCATTCCGCCGCCATCTGGGCCAGGATGGTGTCGCACCCGGTTCCCATATCCGTGGCCCCGATCATCAGTGTATAATAGGCGTCATCCTGGAGTTTGATTTCCACTGCTGCCATGTCAATATTTGAAATTCCCGACCCCTGCATGGTTATCGCAGCTCCCACTGCCCTGACCTTTGTGTCGCTGATCCGGACAAAGGGGTATTTTTTCTCCCATCCGATCATGTCCCGGCCCTTTTGTATGCAGGCTTCCAGGGCGCAGGAGTTTAGTTTTTCACCATGGTAGGCCGTGAGGGTTTCACCCTCTTCCAAAAGGTTTTTCAGCCGTAATTTTAAGGGATCCATATTAAGTCTGGCCGCAAGTTCGTTCATGGCTGACTCCAGGGCAAAGGTTCCCTGGGTGGCCCCGTATCCCCTGAAGGCACCGGCGGACATGGTATTGGTGTAGACCACCTGGTAGCTGAATTTAAAGGCTTTGGCCTTGTTATACAAAGGCATTGTTTTGTGGCCGGAAAGCCCGACGGTGGTGGGACCGTGTTCCCCATAGGCACCGGTATTGGACAGGGTATGAAGATGAATGGCAAGGATTTTCCCCTGTTTGTCCGAACCGATCCTGGCCCTGATGATCATTTCATGGCGGCTGGTGGAACCTGTAAAGGATTCAGTCCTGTCAAAAATGATTTTGGCAGGCTTACCTGTTTTCAGGGTCACGATGGCCGGGAAAAGCTCGCTGATCATGGTCTGTTTGGCGCCGAACCC
>PIVS01000909.1 GCA_003353855.1 Desulfobacteraceae bacterium | reverse complement strand
TATTGTTCAGCAAAAAATTATTGCACCATATAGCGGCCGTCATCACACAGCCTCGTGAAGATAGATTTAAAAAATCAAAGGAGATATCCGTTTGCAATGATATTATCTTGGCAAAATTTGCTTTGCTCATAACACATTCTCCTTTTTAAAATCTCAGAAAAAGTGTTACCTGATTTTGCTTGATTCTGTTTAATTTCTTACTATCACATACAGGGTAACGAATTCTTTTAAATGCTTGTAAAAGATGCCCTGAATTGAGCCTAGGGATGCATTTGTCCTGACTTCTGCCATATATCCGCCCTGAAGGACATGAAGGAAAAAAATAGTTTTTCATGTTCTTCAGGGGGGCTTCATGGTTTTAATTTAAAACATCACCCACTATTTTTAACAATTTTTTCCGGTCAAAGGGTTTTGTCAGGCTGGCAATTGCCTTTGGAATCGCATATTCGTTACCGGACATCCCGCTTATGACAATCACAGGAATATTTTTCAACTGATTGTCCTGGGCCAGCTTACTGTAAAACCTTGTTCCCCACTCCCCGGGCATTTCCAGATCCAGGGTAATCAAATCAAAGGATTCCGAACTTACCAGGTCCAGTGCTTCCCGGGCATTTTCTGCCACAGCGGTCCCATACCCGTTGTCTTTAAACAAATTGGTCAGATACTTTCGAATAGTGGGATCATCGTCAATTATGAGAATTTTCTTCATTTTATTCTCCATCTGGTTAGATCTCATTTGGTTAGATCTCATTTGGTTCGACCGATTTTATTTGTTAATACAGATGACAGGGCAACCGGCACGAAGAATCACCTGTTTAATAGTGCTGCCCAGTTCATCGGTTTGTGAACCGGGATTTTGGGAATCCTGTGCCATGATAATCAGGTCTGCATATTTTTCTCTGGCATATTTTACAATTTCAGTATAGGGATTCCCTTCCCAGACGTCTATGAAATAATTCTCAATTCCTTCCATTTTGGGAATATATTTTTTCCGGGAAAACCGAAGTTTTTCCCGGATGCGCTCTTCTATGTCATCCTGGTTAAACTTTTTGCCCCCTGGTGTAAGGCTGATATTCTGGGCATGGAATATATGGAGTTCACATGTATTCTTTGCCAGTTCACATGCAAAATCAAAGGCCTTATCAGATAATCTTGAAAAATCAGTGGCGAAAACTACATTTGAAAAAGAACCCCAGAAAGATGCAGCCGCTCGATTAACAATCAAAACCGGGCATTGGGATGCTTTGACAACTTTTTGAAATGTAGATCCGGCACTTTCAGTCTCAATATCAAGACTGGATTCCCCCCCGG
>PIVS01000347.1 GCA_003353855.1 Desulfobacteraceae bacterium | reverse complement strand
CCGGCTGTTTCGGCGGACCACCTTGCCGGGGGGCTCGCAAGTGCAGCAGTGGTGGCCTTTTTGTCAAGGCGGACCAATCTTAAATTCACGGCCCTCCAATATGCAATTTTTAGTTCTTTAATGACCCTGATCCCCAAGGTTTTCGGCGGTTATTCCGGCACCATCGTCGATAGCCTGGGTTATCCTGTATTTTTTCTAATGACAGCAGTGATCGGTATCCCAGTGTTGATTCTTGTGTGGCTGTGCGGGAAATATCTGGGGATGCAAGACAATTCACACTGAATTTTATCTTTTGGGAATAAAATTTGTTCCGGAACCTTCTCTAGAAAAACAACAGTAAGGGTATACCGCTCATCTAATGCAGGAATTATAGATAATAGTATTATTTCATAAATTTATTTCCCGGAGAGGACGAGGGGCGGTTTATTGGAATAGTGGATGGATTGAGGTTTGCCAAGTGAGCAAAATAAATAATTCTTGACAAAAAAATATCATTTTTCTACTTAGAGGTGGGGAATGATAATAGTATGGTACCTTAAGGATCAAATAGTTGATGTTGGGGCCTATTAAAAGAAATATTCACGCGACTGTATTTGCCTGAATCTATGGTTGGCCCGCAAACTTGACTTTCTCAAGGATATCGTTCGTTATTTAATAAGGCAGTTTGTTTCACCAGATCACTTTGCAGATCGAGAAGAGGTGCCAAATAGATTTTTGTAATATTGTGCAGAAAAGATGCACTGATATAATAGAGATGATCGGCAATACTTGCCGGTTCAACAAGGCTTTAAAATCAGCTTTGGACCTGGAAAAGCATTGGCAATTTGCTTTTTCTGGAGGGAGTGTCGATTTTTTTTCCGCCCCGTTGCCGACCTTTGACTACAGCCCTTCTTTCCCTGGTGAATCATAACCCGATGCTAAGTCTTTCATGTGTCGGGTTTTTTTTGTTCAGCCCTTTGCCCGGTTGCAAGGTTGCATTGTAGCAATGACCGGGCCATAGCTTAAAATTAATGAGGCTATAATAAAACGGTTAGGAGGTTTGAGAATGACGCAAAGTTTAACACCCAGCAAAAAGCTTGCAGGTTCTGTCATGGTGCTTGGCGGCGGAATCGCTGGCATGCAGTCTGCCATCGATTTGGCCAATTCAGGGTATTATGTCTATCTGGTTGAAAAATCCTACGCCATCGGCGGTATGATGGCCCGGTTGGACAAAACGTTTCCCACCAATGACTGCACCATGTGAGTTATCTCACCCAAACTGGTCGAGGTCGGCCGGCATCTGAACATTGAGTTGTTAACGAATACGGAACTTTTGGAACTGGATGGTGAACAGGGAAATTTCACGGCCAAGATAAAAGAGAGCCCGCGGTTTGTTGATATATCAAAGTGTACCTCATGTGGGGAATGTACAAAGGTTTGTCCCGTTGATACACCCAGCGAACATAACCAGGGACTTGCGCCAAGAAAAGCCATCTTTAAACAATATGAACAGGCCATACCCGGTGCCTATGGAATCTCCAAACGATCCATTGCACCCTGTAAGGCAACTTGTCCTGCCCATGTGTCTATCCAGGGATTTATCGCCCTGATGCAGCAGGAAAAATACCATGAAGCCTTAAAACTATTTAAACAAGAACACCCCTTTCCAGGCTCCTGCGGAAGGGTATGCCATCACCCCTGCGAGGCGGTCTGTACAAGGGCGGATGCGGATCAGCCCCTGGCCATCCAATACCTGCACCGGTATCTGGCGGAACTGGACCTGGAGGGAGAGGAGCCCTGGATTCCGGAAATTGACGAAAAAAGGGAAGAGAAAATTGCCATTGTGGGATCAGGACCTGCAGGGCTTACAGCAGCTTATTACCTTGCGCAAAAGGGATATGGGGTGACCATATTTGAAAAACTGCCGGTAAAGGGCGGGATGATGGCCGTGGGTATCCCGGAATATCGTCTGCCCAAAGCAGAGCTTGCAAAAGAGATTGATGTCATTGAAAAATTGGGGGTTCAGATTAAAACCTCCATTGAATTTGGAAAGGATATCACCCTTGAAAGCCTGAAGAAAGAGGGCTATGCATCTCTTTTCATGGCAACCGGCCTCCATGGTTCCAGGGGACTTGGGGTCAAAGGCGAAGATCTTGACGGGGTGCTCAAGGGAACCAATTTTCTGAGGGATGCCGCCATGGGCAAGGCAGCAAAACTTTTTGGCAGGGTGGTGGTCATCGGGGGCGGTAATGTGGCCGTTGACGTGGCCCTGACCGCAAGACGGCTGGGATCAGACGATGTCACCATGGTCTGCCTTGAAAAACGGGACGAAATGCCGGCCTGGGATTATGAAATTGAAGAAGCCCTGGAAGAAAAGGTAAATATTGTCAACAGTCTCGGCCCTATCGGTTTCCATGGAACCGGCGGAAAGGTCAATGAGGTGGCCTTCCAGGAATGTACGGCCGTCTTTGATGAAAACGGCCGGTTTAATCCCCAGTATGATGATTGCAAACTTGTCTCCCATGATGCCGACATCGTAATCGTTGCCATCGGCCAGGCAGGGGAGCTTGAATTTGCAGATAAGGAAGGGATTTCCCTCACCCCGCCTGGCGGGTATGAAGCAGACCCCATTACCCTGCAGACGCCGATTGACTGGGTATTTGCAGGGGGGGACGCCTTCTACGGTCCCAAATCCGTTGTGGACGCCATCGCCGCAGGAAAGACAGCTGCTGAAAGCATGCATCGTTTTATCAACGGTCTGGATATCACCGAAGACCGTGAAAATAATTATGATTTTGAAAAACCCGAGATTATTGATGTTCCCAGGCTTCCCCGGGTAATCCCGGAAAAAATTTCTGTGGCCCAGCGGGAAGGGAATTTTGCAGAAGTAACATTGGGCCTTGCCAAGGAAGCCATTGACAGGGAAGCTGCCCGGTGTCTTTCCTGCGGTATCTGTTCTGAATGTTACCAGTGCGTGGAAGTTTGTCTGGCAGGGGCAGTGGACCATGAACAGCAGCCCAAGATCCGGGATCTTGAAGTGGGGTCTGTGATCATGACCACAGGAGCCACCACCTTTGATCCGTCAGGGCTCGATGACACCTATATGTACAAGCGCTCCCAGAATGTAATGACCTCCCTTGAGTTTGAGCGGATCCTTTCTGCGGGCGGCCCCACCATGGGTCATCTGGTACGGCCCTCGGATGAAAAAGAACCGGAAAAGATTGCCTGGCTCCAGTGCATAGGGTCCAGGGATACCAATCGATGCCAAAACGGGTATTGTTCCTCGGTCTGCTGCATGTATGCCATCAAGGATGCCATGATTGCCAAGGAACATTCGGAGCTGGAACTGGATGCAGCCATATTTAATATGGATATGCGGACATTTGGTAAGGATTATGAAAAGTATTACAATCGGGCCTCAGACCAGGAAGGTGTCAGATTTGTCAAGTCCAGGATCCATTCAGTGGTGGAAGAGCCGGGTACGGACAATTTGATCCTGAATTATGCCGACGAAGAAGGGGTGATGCACAAGGAAGTCTTTGACATGGTCATCCTGTCCGTGGGTCTTACCATCCCCAAGGAGAGTGTCGATCTTGCCGGCCGCATCGGAGTGGAACTGGACAAGTATAATTTTGTCAAGACCAATACCTTTAATCCTTTGGCAACCTCCAGACCCGGTGTTTTTGTGTCCGGCTCCTTCCAGGGGCCCAAGGATATTCCCTCCTCGGTCACGGAAGCCTCGGGCGCTGCCGGTGCCGCAGGGGTCCACCTGGCACCGGCCAGGCATACCATGACAAAAACCGTTAGCATGCCCGAAGAAAGGGATGTTCTGGGGGAAGAGCCCAGGATTGGTGTCTTTGTATGTAAATGTGGTATTAATATTGCCGGGGTCATTGATGTGGAAGAGGTGGGGAAATACACTGAAAATCTTCCCAATGTGGTTTATACCGGAGAGAATTTGTTTACCTGTTCCCAGGATTCCCAGGTTTCCATCAAGGAACTAATTGACGAGCATCAGCTCAATCGTGTGGTGGTGGCTTCTTGTACCCCCAAGACCCATGAAGGAATCTTCATGGACACCCTGGAGGAAGCAGGCTTGAACAAGTATTTGTTTGAAATGGCCAACATTCGTAACCAGGACGCCTGGATGCATTTCCATGAACCGGAACAAGCCACTGCCAAGGCAAAGGACCTGATTCGCATGGCCGTGGCAAGGGTATCCACCCTGGGACCTCTCCATGACAAGCGTATTACCATCATTGACAAGGCCATGGTCGTTGGCGGCGGTATTGCCGGTATGACGGCTGCCAAAGGTTTGGCAGACCAGGGATTTCATGTGACCCTGGTTGAAAAAGAAGAGGTTTTGGGCGGTCTTGGCGGAATTCTTCATCACACCATTGAAGGGGATGATGTCAGGGCCTATGTAGCTGACCTTGCAAATTATGTGGAAAATCATAATCATATTGAGGTGCTAAAACAGGCATTGATTGTAGGTTTTGCCGGTTACAAAGGTAATTTTAATACCGAAGTTCTCATCGGTCCCTCCATGAAACAAAAGAAAATTGATCATGGGGTGATGATTGTTGCAACCGGTGCCACAGAATACAAGCCCACGGAATTTGGCTACAATGAGAGTGAACGCGTGGTGACTCAGTTGGAGCTGTCGGACATGCTTGAAACAAGCGGTGCAAAAGATCTGGACCGGGTGATAATGATCCAGTGTGTGGGATCCAGAAATGATGACAATCCCAATTGTTCCAGGGTCTGCTGTCAGAATGCCGTGAAAAATGCCATTGCCATCAAGGAAAAAAGTCCTGATACCGACGTGTTCATTCTTTACCGGGACATGAGAATGTACGCCATGCTGGAAGAATTTTATACCAAGGCCAGGAACATGGGCGTGATTTTTTCCAGGTATGACAAGGAGGATCCGCCAAAGGTTGAAAAAGGGGACAGCAACAAGATGAGTGTTACCTTCAAGGATCATGTGCTGGGTCAAAAGCTTGAAGCCAGTGCCGACCTTGTGGTCTTAAGCGCAGGCGTTGCAGCCGCTGATACGGAAGAGCTTTCCAGTATCCTGAAAACCCAGCGGAACCCCGAAGGGTTTTTCATGGAGGCCCATGTCAAGCTGCGTCCGGTGGATGCCGGCACCGAAGGTGTCTTCATCTGCGGAACGGCCCATGGACCCAAGCTGATAACAGAAACCATTGCCCAGGCAATGGCAGCTGCCTCCAGGGCAACCACCTACCTTGCCCAGGAATATTTGACCCTGTCTGCGGTGACAGCGGAAGTGAACCAGACAAATTGCGCATCCTGTCTGGTCTGTGTAAGGTCTTGT
>PIVS01000022.1 GCA_003353855.1 Desulfobacteraceae bacterium | reverse complement strand
TTAAGATAATTAAAAACTGAAAAACCGGTAGTCTTTTTGACCGGTATATAAAGCCTCTTGATCATTTTTTTTAGCATCAAAATGGATAGGTACGTCCAAACTCAGATGTGGGGTATTTTAAAAACCTGATTTTGGGGCAAAAGTAAATCCCTGATCACACCTACATAGCAATCATTTAAAAATCAATATGACAGTACACCCCCTCGTTATAATCCGAAGAACAAACAGATATGATAACCGAGTAAATCGTTTTGAAATGGTGTTCCTCATCGGTCATTGGATTATTCTTGGGAACACCAGGCAGCAGAGACAATTTGCCTGTATTCAGGATGTAATTCATTGTTACTGATAAAATCTAATCTTTGATCCATGGTATTTTTTACAGAATCAAGTAAAGTTTCACCGGCAATAGTGTCAACCGTTTTTTGACCATCTTGTGCTGAATTATTCAACCAGTTTGAAACTGTTTTCGAGTTTTGTTCATTCTCTCCATTTTCTTTGACCAGAGTGGCCAGATATTCCTGTCGCATTCTTATTCCCTGGTCGTTTTGCCATCTAAGGATAGCCATAATCAAAGCTGAACCATCAAGGTCTTTTATTCTGCACACTCTTCCATCAAAAGAGTATTTCATGGCAGCCTTTAAAAAATAATTAAAAAGATGGAAATTGAAATCCATCATATGAATATTTTTTCTACGTGCAGCTATATCACGATCAAGTGTTACAATTATTGTTTGATTGCGCAGTGTAAGATCATTTCTGATAGTATCGGGTAAATCAAGTTTCCACACAGCACCTTTGTGTGTCGTTTCGATAATTTTAATATTAAGCTGAGCTATCATTCCCATAACAAATGAGTTCAAATGCTCTTTTGTAATTGAAAGTTCTCCTTTCGTTTCATCAGGATTGAAACCAGCTGCATATTTTAAAAGATCCCGCTGTTTTTTTACAGCTTCTTTAGCGCGATTTAAAGCATCTTCAATATTCTCTTTTGTATGTTTAATATTAATATCAATAGCATTTTCAAGGATATCTTTAATATCAATAAATTCTGCTATCTCACCAAGAATTTCTGCTTCAAGGCCTGGTTGATATTCTCCACCAAGTGTTGCCATATCCTGGACAACTTGATCAATCCTTGTATAAAGAAGCTCCATAATACTACCGTCAATTGTCTGGGGAATATGTACATTAAATACAATAACTTTTTTATTCTGACCATATCGATACAGACGTCCAATCCTTTGCACAAGTCTCATGGGATTCCAGGGTAAATCATAATTAACCATCAAATGACACTCTCTATGAAGATTGATTCCCTCACCACCGGCTTCAGTTGATATCAGAAATTGCCCTGTTTCTTCAAATGACTCGATAGCTTTTGCCCGTTCATCATGTTTCTGACCTCCATGAATTAAAAAAGTTTTTCCAGGTCTGTATTTTTCATCAAACAAATCTTTTAAAAAATTTTGTGTTGCTCTGTATTCAGTGAAAATGACTATTTTTTCATTGGGATTTTTATTTAGAACAGCAGTGATGATATGATCTATAAAAATATTGCTTTTACTGTCCGACTCTAATAATTTTTCAGCTTTTTCGATCAGGCTTTTAACTGTTTGAATTTCACCGGCAAAAAATTCTTTACCAGATACACCAAAATCTTCTTCCCACTCTCCCACATATCTTAAATCAATCTCTTCAGATAAATCAGGTCCGTCTGTTTCGTTCTGGAAATCTTCAATAAGTCTTTTGAGCCGTCTGGATAAAGCCATTTTAATTGCTGCAGTGCTTGAAGCGGCAAGTTTTCTGTAAATAGTCATAACAAAGCCAATAGCTCTGCCAACATTTCCTCCCTTACGTTCTCCTGCTGCATAACCATTTCTTAAATATTTTAAAAGGTGCTGTTCAAATGATTTTTCTTCTTCTGAAAGAGTAATTGGAATTGCTCTTACTATTTTGCCCTGAAATATAAAATTCCCCTCTGCGTCTGTCACATCTGCTTTATTATTACGAATTACCATCTGGCCGAGAATTTCAGGATTTAATGATAATGTCTGGATACTTTTTTTTAATTCAGGCCGAATGATTTCCAGTAAAGCCTGAAATTTATCCTGTTTTCCCTGGTGGGGTGTTGCCGACAAAAGAAGGATTGAGTCAGTTTTTTTTCTAAGTGCTGCTGATAGGCGAAATCGATCTGTTGAATGATATTTCATCCCATATTGATTTCTGCTTAAATTCTGGGCTTCATCAAAAATTACAAGATCCCAGTCTCCTGCCTGCATCAAAGTTGCCATATTTTTATCTGATTTCAAACGATCAACAGAGCCTATTACGTGGTTATATAGCATCCAGTGCCTGGATTCATTAATATGAAAATCTTCGCCAAAAATTTGAAATTTATTTAAATCAAATTTATAATGCAGTTCATCCTTCCACTGTTTTACAAGACCTGCAGGTGTAATAAGCAAAATACGCCGGAATGACTTTTTCCGAATTAGTGCAGAAAGAATCATTCCTGCTTCAATTGTTTTTCCAAGTCCCACATCATCTGCAATAAGCCAATTCAAATTTCCTGAAGCAAGAATATGATGTACTAGATGAATTTGATGGGGTAGAGGGTCAATATTGAGAGTGGACAATGAACCTGTATTTTCATTCCACAGATCAATTGCATAAGCAAGACTGCGCATACGAAATCTTTCAGCATTTCCACTTTCTCCAGTCTGTTCAAGACAGAAACGCTGTTCTATTCCTTTTATCTGCTTTAAATTTTGAAATGGAAGCCAATGTCGCTGTCCAAGTTCGGGAAATTCAACTAAAACTTGTTCTTTATTTCCAATAATACGATTTTCAAGAACAATACCTTCACCCAAGGTATTTCTGGTCCTTGATAAAGGAACATCCTGGACACTCATTCCTAACAAGAATCCATTTTTTAATTTTTCAGGTTCAATCCATTCATTTATTTTAGCTTTCAACCACCAAACAAGAACAATAGTATCTTCACCATCTTTTTTAAGCTCTCTAACCACCCCTGGTTCATCTCTATTTTCGATTTTAACCCAGGTGCCTCGTATCGGTAATAATTGTTTTGTCATAAATGATAACTTTCCATATTTTAATATTAAAAGTCATTTCCTATAGATTGAAAAAAAATGATATCTACATCAAGAAAATTTTCTACGCCTGGCATATTTGTATAATCGCAAGTTAGCATATCAAACGAAATATTTTCTTGGTCCAACAGTGTAAGTATAAAACTATAAAAAGAGAAATATCTTTGTTGTTTTGATTGATATTGCTCCCATTCAGTATAAAGTCTGAGAAAATGCTGGTCTATTTCTGCAGGATCTGGCAGTGAATTGAAACTGCGTATTATTTTCATACAAAAGCTCCAATTCACGTTCACATAGATGGAATGCAGACATGAACTATAATCTCCATGACTTTTGTACAAACTGAATCCAATGGAAAATTCAGGATTGGCTTTCCAAATTTTTCTTATTTCAACTGCAAGTTTAAATTCATCAAAACTCATTCCCGCCTCAAGTTCAGCAGTGATTGATTGCCGTGTAAAAGTCCAACCAAATCGTTCAAAAATTTGAGCAAGAAGTTTAACTTCATTTTTACTCCAGCCATGTGACTCCACGACATCCATTGCAAACTGGTAGGCCCTATGCTCTCTTGTTATGTCTGTGTCAACTAAAACCTCTTCAAATTCATTAATATTTAAATCATCTTCAAATTCATCTGGTTCAAATTCAAAATTTTTCCAATATGAAGTTTTTGTTTCTTTAATTTTTGACTTATCTATGAATTGATCGTTTAAAGCAGCATCTTCTTCTAATTCATTAATTTCATAACTTTTTTCAATGAAAGGAAATTCATCAGGGCAAAAAGCAGTCAGGTGTTCATCCAACGAATCATTGTTCAATACGTCCTGGAATTCATCATCAGTTTTATTTTCAATTGCATTTTTTTCAGGCTCATTTTTTTGTTGATCTTCCAAGGATTCAGAGTCATCAGGAACAATTTTTTCAACTTTATGAATAGATGGTGTTTGATTAATTTCTGAACTTGAATTTGCTGGAGAATCATAACTATCTCTATAAATATCAAATTTTTTTCTTTTGTTTTTAATAGTATGATTTTTTGCTTGCAGAAATTGGAATTCACTGTCCTTTATGGATTCATCGGAGATAGCAACAGTTTTTGGAGGCAATGGGTCTACAGGTTTGGAGGAAATAGGGGGAGTGCTCAATACTTTTTTATCAGGAAATATGGTAAATATATGTTTGCACTGAGAACACCTCACTTTTGAACCCGTGTTTTTAATAAGGGAATCATCGAGCCTGTAGGTGATATTACATTCTGTGCATTTGACAAGCATTAGTAATCCAGTTTACATTTATTTAATTATATACTTTGCCTACTCTAATATCCCTTTTAATAAAGCATCTCTTGCATCGGAATAAAATTGTATGTCAATTTTAGTTGCCATATCATCTGAAAGGTCAAACAGTTGTTTACGGCAAGATATTGGTACTAATAAAGCGGCTGCACCTTTTTCAACCGCTATTTCTGCGATAGAAACGGTATTATGAATTGGTTCTAAGGACCCTCCCAGATTGATCTCTCCGGCAATAATCAAACCACCTCGTACAGATTTTTTTAATAGGGCCGTACAAAGAGAAATAAGTGCAGCAACACCTAATTTTGCGCCTGATTTTGAGGCATCGAAAGCTCTTAATTGAACTGTAAATTCATGATGCCTCGGGTCTTTATCTCCAACAAGTTGTAATGCCCGTGCATACAAGTTTTGCTCAGCAAACCCAATACTTTCTTTAAATGCTGGTGGTACGGGTTTGTTTAATATTTTCACACCGGTGCCAGGCCCCTCATTTACTTCTATTCTGTATAAACCAGGATGCTCGTCCATTGTACCCGGACAAATTGTCCATACTTGTCCTGGTTCAAGCGGATCACCACCAATACTGTTTTCAGTATGAAGTTCTGGTGTTGCAACAAATTTTTCTATACCTTCATCACCAAAAACATAACTAAAATGAGTATTGCGGAATTCTGCAGCACCAATACGTTTTTGTTGTTCTTTTACCCTCCTTCTCATTTCAAAGGCAACTCGGACAGCCCATTCAAGATCTTCATCAGGTACAATTGTATCATCCCCAGGATAGATCAACTTAATTAATCCACTGACAGTCTTATTTACAGCTGTTGTATCACGACCACTTAATGCACCACCGAAATGAACTCGATTCTGAAGCACTGAAACACGACTTTGATTACGGAGTTCGCTCATACACTCTGATAGGAAATCACTTACTATTCCAAAATGATCCGTTAAGAGTTCTTTGTTTATCTTAGGGACATCCCAACCCGGTAGATAAGCGTGAATACGATCCATAAATGCGGTATCATCTCTCATCTCTTGAGGAAGCGGGCCAAACAAATGACCTATTCTCTGCTGATGTTCAACATCCACGTCAAAATTTCCAACCATAACAATACTGCCATCTGCACGGATACTCTCCTTACCCCGGCTGAATTCACCGGATTCCATATAGCCTTTCATGATGTTTACACCATCTTTTTGATCAAAGGAAACGCCGGAAATTTCATCAAAACAAACGACATCATATTGACAGACAAGACCTCTTTGTCCTGAACTATTATTCACAAACATTTTTGCAACAGTTGCTTTACCTCCAGAGATCAAATGTGCATAGGGTGAAACCTGTTGAAAGAGATGGCTTTTTCCGGTACCTCTTGGTCCGAGTTCAACAATATTGTAATTACGTTCCACAAAAGGAATCATACGGAGTAAAAAAGCGTCTTTAGATCTGTCAGAAATTGAAAGAGGTTCTATTCCAATACTTCTTAAGAGAAATGTTACCCATTCCTCAGTATTAAATACTTTTCTTGCTTCAGCCAAAACATCAAGAACGTCACGCTTTGAAAGTTGTATTGCCCGAAGATTTTCAACACCAAAAGGACGTCCATTTTTTTCCTGAGCGATTGCACTATCATATTCAAGTGTAACCTCTGCATAAAATCCTCCGGTCAGCATTCTTTCATTATTTTTTATTAATTTTGAACTGATACGGATATCACGTAGTTGTAGACTTGGAAGTGTTGCCAAGTATGAATCGGTTTTTGCATCCAGCCTTGCACTAATAAGATCAATTATTTTTACAGATCCCTTTTCCCGGGCACGCGCTTTAAAAAGTTCCTCTTCACCAGCTTTGACAGTTCGGGATTTCAATTGCCTCTGTACAATTTCAAGACCTTCTTCAATTTCTTCAGGGTCAGTACTTGCACAATATCGGCCTAACAGAAATTCAACAACATAAGTAGGAACAGGAAACTGTCTGCTAAAAGTTCTAACAAGATCTTTTCGAACCAAATAACCATCAAGTGCAGATGCAGCCAGTTTATCAATATGATCCATTTCCATTATTCATTTCCTCCGCCGATAACAGTAAATTCCTGAGCGACAATTTGCCCATCTTTATTTAGTAACACAATAACTGCATCCTCACCTACCAGGTCATCATCATCAATAACCACAGAGCTTGTACCATCTTCCTTCAATGGTTTTACACTTAATACAATGCTTGAAGATTCATTTGCAGCTTCTTTTCGAATATCTAAGAAAATATCTTTTTCGTCACCGTCAATGGCAATTTTACAACGCATTCCCTTCCAAACAGCATCAGTTATTTCAATTAACTTATCTTTTCCTTTTGAATCTTCCTTGAAAATATGTAGTTCAGGAATATAACACTCCTGAAAGCTTAAACCGCCATGGGCATATTCTTTACCTTTGCTGAAACATCCAACACCATCTGACAATACAAACTGCTGTACTTGATTCCAAAACCAGGGGAATGTATTTTCATCACAAAGGGCACCAGGTTTTAAAACTGCACAACGTCCCCACTTGGTTTTAGTCAAAACAGAAGGAAGATCGTTTTTAGGTAATCCACCTGGAAAAAGAAGCCAGCCATGATCCGTAACAACCCTGACTTTTTTCCAACCTGCCTGAATCAACTGTTCAATTCGGTCTTTAATTTCATTTAGGATACCATCAATATGTTTTGCTAATTTCCACCCACGGTCATGCCCTTCATGATCAATATCACCAAACTCACACCAGGCATTTCCGGTGCCTTTTCCTTCTTCGGTTTTTGATAAAAAGGTCCACCCTGCATCCAATATTAATTTTTTTAAATGGTAGCCGCCTTTAAGAGATTTCCCCGTTTCTGTGACACAGGGTTCAAAATCCTCATTCACATCTTCACCTGAGATTTTATCAATGACAGGAGTTACTGAAGGTTTACCAGTTGCTGTAACGCTTGGTAACGCAGCCCATTTGTCTTTTACCTGAACCTCAAAACCTGTTTGTAATAATATTGCGGTAAGTCTTTTGGCTACATCAAACCTTAAACCATCCACAAACAGAACACACTCTCCTTCATCGTATGTTTCTGAAGATTGTGATCCTTTCAAACCGCCAGGGTAATTTGTTTCTTCAACAAGTTTTTGTAAATGTTTAGCAGAACTCTCAAACCATGGAAGATAAATAGCGCGTATCGCACAATTCACGGCTTGTAGATGAGATTGTTTTTCCACACAGTTTAATATTTTTAATACGTAATCATCCGCTTTCCAGCCAAATTGATTATAACCGGATGTTACATCCTCAAGTGATCCAGCACCCAATGAATTTTCTGTAATAGCTATCAAGTCAACAATCCATTTCATAGCATTTGCAAGTGGAGCTTCCCCTAATTTAGACCACACAAGTTCACGGCGTTTTCCATGCATTTTTTCATGAGTAAGTAATATTTTACGCACTTCATGTGATGGTTTTGAATCTAATGCCAGAAGATCCTTCTGTAGGTTTTCTTCTTCCTTCTCATTCCACTGAGGCCAGGCACCATGTGATTTTTCATCCGAAAACAGCTCTAAGTCTGGCATTTTAATTTTTCGTAACAGAATTGGTATATTTGGATACAGAGTTGGAGCTTCACAAAAGCGTTCCCATGCTGCTTTCCAGGGGCCATCATGATGAGCGAGTTTTTCAGCCCCAGCAATGGGACCGTCTTTTTCCGGATGAAAAGCAAATTGTGACTTGCAAACTCCTATAAACCCCTTCCACTCATTTTCAGAACGACCAGTACTAAAAACCTCCCCCTGATCTAACCACTGAAGCACATCTCGCACAGGATCTCCACCGGTTAGAAGCGTGTTAAAATAGTCTTTATCAAGGTGTTTTCCGGTAAGATGATTTATATCTTCATCCAGTAATTTATATAAAACCAGCTGCATGGCATTTAAAGCTGTCTTGTCCTGAGCTACATCCAATCCAAGACCGCCCTGATCTGATTTTAAAAAGGCAAAAATTGTCCAGTCTTTGGCATTTATTTGGGACCAAATAACACCACGGTATTGCAATTCTGCCAGTGGTTTTAAATAATCAGGTGAACTTTCGACAGCACGCAAATCCTGACGACTTACACCCGGCAAATAAAATATGGGTATGGTTTCAGTAGATATAAATTTTTCAATTTTTTCACTCACTTCATCTGGATGAGAGGCCTTTTCTTTAAATAAAGCCTTACCAGCAAGCACACATCTCAGCCAGATGGCTGGTCCAATCTGTTTATCCGGTTGATAATCTCCAAGGACAAAGAGCTCGGATAATTCATTCTGAAGCCTGGGTATAACAGTTTCCCACTGCCTGTCTTTATCAGGCCAGAGAATGCAAACAGGCGGTACTTGAACATCCGGATTATATTTTGAAGCATCTCGTACTGTTTTAACAAATTTATTTAAAATGGTTGCCATTAAATTTAATCCTTCAATTTTCTTCAGCCAGATTTTTAAGCATTGATTCACGAGCTTTTTGTTTTTCTGTAAGTGTCAGGTGATGATCATTTATCCGGTCACCGTCTTTTCCTTCATACTCTGGACCTAAATGATACCAGGGTGCTGAAGACACATCCTTACCACGGTCCTTATTCCATTTGATATTGGGTTTGTCTCGCAGAATCCCTGCGCCTTTTTTCTTAATATCACCTACTGTCATAAAGGGTCGGATATTGAGTCGGACTCCATCATTTAAATCAGGATTCCAGCCGATTGGCTGTTTTTCTATGGATTTCCATCGTACAAAGATATCGTAAGGGGCTTCACCTTCAAGGATCAGTTCCAGTTTCTTTTTGAGATTTTCAGCAGCTGCAAGTTTTTCTTCAGCACCATCAATACCTGAAGATAGATCATCCTTCTGGCGGCTGATCCAGTCACCTAAATAGTTATACGTTAGAATTTCGAGAAGTTTGTAATCAAGTTTGTGGTAATTGATTAGTGCTGAAAAGCCATCTGAAAGACCATCCCATATTTGCCAGATAAAAGGTCTATGATGGAACAACTTGCAATGCTGAGTAAAAAATTTATCCCTCAGCCAGGAATCAAGACTTTTTCCTGCATGTTCTGCTTGTTCAAGAAGTTCAGGTAAGGTATCGGTATTCCAAAGATCACCATATGCTTCTTTAAGCAGGTTCAAAATTCTGTCGGAAGCAGTGGCTTCACCACGTACTGAAGAAATACTGACAATACCATCTTTGTCAGCATGTGATTGGAGTACGTCACATTTTTTTATCAAATTCTGGGCTTTATCAGAAAGTTCCATCTCTGTTTCCAATTCAGCTGGCCATTGGAATCCAAGCAATCGAGCAACAGCTACAAGAAGTGTTGCTTCGCATTCTCCAAGATGACCGTGAAAAATCCATTGTGTTGGATCAACCGAATATGGTTTAGGTAAGCCATTGGGATATTTCTCTTTGGCAACTTTTGTCCAATGTTCAAGATCGAAAGGAACTTTCCCTAATGTAGCACTTGTAACCTTTAAACTTTGATCTATTCGACGTACAGCATCGCTATATTCTGAAGATGAGCAAAAGCACCAAATAGCAGGGAGATGCAATTGATTTTTTGGTACAATTGTTGCGCAATTCATGTCCCATGGACTTCCTGTATTTAGAGTAATTGGAAGTTTACCCATTTGACGTACAGCTACACCTGGTAAATCCCAAGCATTTTGACCTTGAATTCGTGCTGCATTCGATGTGGCTAAATAACCCTCACCTTTTTCCCATAAAAAAACCTGTTCCCTACCAGTAAAATGTACTGTGGTATCACCTGTCGATTGAAATGTTTTCCATTTCCCATTTATGCTATTAGTTTCCCAAAATGTGAATATAAAACGCGAATTATCTCCCGTTGTTATCCCTTGATAAGAAGATGCATATTTAGACAATAAATTGATATTCTCTGTCTTATCAAATGTAACTCTTGCATCTGGATTTTCTAACTGCTTGACTTGACTAACACATTTTAATTCAACCGATATAAGAGAGGAAGCTTTTTTCACCGTAGTATGTATTTCAGAAACATCAATGCCATATAGGTTTCTAATTAGTTCGTTACTGCCAACTGAATGGTTCATGTTATTTTCAATATTACCACGACTTATAGTTAACAAAATCGCCTTAACAACTTCACCAGTAATAGTTTCAAAAGCACCCGAACCTAAACGTGCAATTAAGTGAAAAGATTCATTCTGTAACAACTTTTCACGAAATTTTTTATAGGTAGTTAAATACAACCAATTTTGAGGTAGGACAATATTTGCAGTGCCACCTTCCCTACATAATTCCAAGCAACGGTCAAGAAAAACTGTTGCTAAATCATTTTTTGCTACTTTATAATATTTTTCACAAAAAGTTTTTAAGGTATCATTTTGATTACCCCTTTTGAGATAGGGTACATTAGTAATTGTCCAATTATATTTCCTCGATAGAAGATATGTCGCTTTTGCAAGACCATGTGCAACAACACCTGCCTCATGCAATTCGTCTGTATTATCCTGATTAAGTGTTTCTTTTAATGCTGGAGCAATCTTTTCCCAGTTTACAAGCTTTGCAACATTAACTCTTGTGGGATCAAGAAGACTACCCAGAATAGGTGCATCTTTAAACGCCTCATACATCCAGTCCAGGGCTATGGGAATATATCTTTTATCCGGGAGTGACTGTGCAATTTTTTTCCATTCTTTTTTCTCTACATGGACAGATAGTCCGGAACAGGCAATATTCATTTCAGGAAGTTTTCTGTATCCTCCAGCTTCAGGATATTTCCATGCCTCAATAGCCAATGCAAAGGCAGCAAGTTCTACACATCGCTGATCCAGCTCCAATCCATTTAGGTTATCCCTTAAAACAGCATCCACTGCATCTTTCACTGTTAAATTTTCAAGTTCCATTCGCATGGGCACAAGCATCAAAAAGGCAGCCACAAGAAAATGTCCGGACCCGCAACAAGGATCAAGAGTTTTAAGTTCACTTAAATGTTCCGGCCAATTCTCAAAAATACCCGCTGCAGGTGTCCATTTACCATCTTTATCCTTAACAAACCGCAGATAATCAAGAGGTACGCCTTGTAACGATGCCTTTTGTCTCAGTTCCTTTTCACTACCTACAGTTAGCAGGTCTTCGTCTGAAAGCCTTTTTGAAGCCCACCAGGCACCCAGAGCATTGTCAAGAAGAAAACTTACCATATATGGCTCTGTAAAAAGCTGAGTAACAGCAGGAAGTTCCCTTGCACCAATTTTAACCTCAGAAGCATTTACATCATCTTTTCTTTTTGCCTGCCAGTATTGATAAACCCAACCCAGAGAATCAGATGCAGTAAACATCTCAATTGGTAAATCACCCAGAAGTTGTTCAAGTTTTATTTCATGTTCTGGCGATAAGGTTAACTTAAATACCGGTGATTCAAGACGGAATATCTGTGGTAACATTTTTGATGCATAGCGTGCAGCCAGTTCCCATCCATTTTTAGCACCTTCATCAGCTGCAAGATCTTCACACTCTTCCAATGAAACGGCAACCGGCTCATCCGGGTCGGGATACATAAGAAGATTGTTTTCAGCAAGGAAACGGGCAAAAAGCATACGGTGCCAGTGCTGATAAGCCACTTCTTCAACTATTCTTATAGTCTCCTGTTTTTGGCTTTCTGAATCCCTGATATCTCCAAGTTGTCTACCATGTACGCGCAGTTTTCGTCTTAGTTTTCTTTCATCTTCTGAAAGATGATTAAAAGGCATTGCTTCTCCGACACCCAATTGTTCTAAAGCGGCCTTTGCTGCATCTTCTGCTATATCCCGTGCCCTTTTAACGGAGCTTTCCAGTTTATTACGTAATGCTTTATCAAGTGGCTGCATATATCAAATCCTTCAAATCAATTTATTTCATAATTACCGGGCCACTTACCAATGCCTCTTTTAGTTTTTTCCCGATAAACGTAATCCAATTTTCTATCTCTGCTTCAGTTTTTAAAGTGGGACGTGAAATTTGCACAAATTGAACTTCTGGTTCCATTTCCTCTGCAGCTGCTTGTAATACCTGATCAAATCTACCCGAAAGAGCTTCGATTCGGTCTTTCATCATGGTAAGAGACATTCTGGTTAATGTTTTGATGATATCAGTCGTTGTCTGAACATTAATTTGCGGTTTAAACAATAGTGTTAACTGTTTTTTTTCTAAAAGGTTATTTCTCTGTTCAGGCTCGAGTTGAGCCCAGTTAGAATCATTTCGTAATCGATCCATTCCCTCTTCATGTTTTCTAACATAAAGCACATCCATGTCATTTAAAGAATCACGTAATATCTGTGTTACATTTGAAATTAGTGGTGTTATTGGATCAGGATCAGAGAGTAAATGTCGTTGATTTGTAATACTTTCTGTTTGTTTTCTATAAATCTCGGCATCCTTCAAACCATTTGCATGATTCAGCAGATTGGTTAAATCTAACCATAATGGAAAACGTTTTTTAATTCGAATTGATATATCTTTCCACTCTTTTATAAATTGATTCAGTTCATTTCTATTGTTGTAAATCGCAAGTATCTGATCATTTCCTGTTGCATGCGTAATATCAGATAATACAGATAGATTTGGTGTTTCAGGCATTGGTGCATCCCCACCTGCTTCCTCTGCAAGTCCTTTTAACTTTGAAAGAAAGGTCGGAATAATGACAATCTCTTCACCCTGTTTTGCCTTACAATCCAATTTCTGAAGAAGTTTTCTCACCTGAATTCGTTGTGCTGTTGTAACCGTTGCGGACTCAACTTTAAAAAACGTTTTTCCAATTAATTTTCGTTCCAGTTCCGTTGGCCCTGGAAGATTTTTTGAACTATCATCAATTTTATCAATACGTATAAGCCCTGCAATAAGAAGTACCTGCAAACCGCCATCCACAGCATCACCCGACCATCCATAAAGTGATGTTTCAAAATGAGTCCGGATTTCAAGCCCTTTTTTGCCACCTGCAATAAATGCCAGAATTTGTTTACAAACCTGATTTTTAGAAGGCTCCCCTTTATCTCCAACCGCTTTTAATGCATCTGGCGCACCTTTTTTTGAATTTGCATAGACCTTTCCCCAGCCCTTATGGTCCGCTAGGCTAAATTGTGGATAAAGACGTTGCAGTGAGTTTTGGGCCGCTTCAACAATCATTTCCTGAAGATTATTACCGGATATTTCTTTCCCACCCCCCTGGAACACACGAGAACCGGCAAACAAATCGTTCAACAATTCGTTAATTTTTCCATCTGACGTTTGTTTTGTGGTTTCCATGGCAGCTTTAGCTTCTATTCCTTCTGGAGTTTTAGGAACACCTCGCTTTTCCAGAGTTCCATTGGCAGCTTTATAGGCGATCAGATTGTGCCTTAAATCATCAGCTGCACGTTTAGGAATATAGGTAAAGATTGTCGGAGACTGAGTTCCTGCCTGACGTGCATCCGCAAGCACTGTATTTTCAGTAATACTCCATCCATTTCTAACCCATACATAAATCTTATCATTACTGTCACCAGGGAGCTGACTACTAAAAACTGGGTAAGACTCTCTATTAACTTTTGAATCACCTTGAGTAAGTGAAACCTTTTTAACTTTTCCATGAAACATCTTTCGAATGCGGTCTTCCCGTTCAGTTTCTATTCTGTGTGCTTCATTGGCAAGCTGATGTTTCTGACTCAAAAATTCATCATTCCAGGCTGAACTTTCTTCTGTTTGAATTCGATATTCATCACCAATTCGCATCAATAAATCACAATTGCTCATAATAGCTGGAAGTTTGTTTCTAAGGGCACTGCTTCCATGAGTTATATCGTCAACCATCAGGTCTGCAATAGTGTCTATATTGGCTTTTATTCCTAATTCTTTGTTACTTCCTCCAAGTTTATTAATCAGAAACACCAATCCACAAGCTCGTGCAGTGAGATTTTCATCTTCGGTTCCATCAAGCCAACTCATGGTTTTTTCATGAATTTTACGTGGAAGAATTCGGGACTGAAGCAACTTATCGGCTGAATCAAAATAGAGATAATCCGCGGGTACTACATTTCCCAGAGGTTTATCTAAGTTTGTCCGGATGACCTTGTGTATCATGCTTAATTGATTTCGAAGTTGACTGTCCGTACCTGTTTGATCAAGAATACGCAGTGTGTGTTCCCAGAATCTACGCCTTACCGGGAGAATTGGATAATCTGATGCAAAGTGCTTGGTATCATCCTGATAATGTCCCAAATCTGTACCAGCCAGATGCCTTGAAATTTCACCAATATTATCATTCATGATCTGATCAATGGTTTTAATGGCATCTGGTTTTTTTCCAAGAATTACTTTACGGATAACGGCATCAACATCGGTATCTGATAATTCTACCCGAATTGTAAAGCGGCCTTCCAATCTTTTAAGATTAGCAGTACCTGTTACTGCAGTCTGACCGGTTGCAATAAAAATAAGTTTACCTCCAATATTTTTACAGCAGGCTTCAACAGCTTCTTGGACAGCCATTGAACGATCACTATCTTCTCCAATGTATTGCTGAACCTCATCAAACACAACCAGAGTAAGGGGAAACTTGCCCTCTTTGGTAAGTGCCTGTTTAATTGCTTTGATCATTTCATCGTTTGTGACATCTTCTTTATTTGGATAAAGTTGAGGCAGGATTTCAGATGCTGTCATTGAAGATGAAAAGACTTTTGGCTTAACAGAACAAAGAGTATCATACAACTCTTCTGCTACATGAAAATTATCTAATTCCTCATCCCAGTCTGCACCTTTATCTTCAAGATGTTGTTTTACAGTATCATATATCCCTTCTGCTTTTAGCCACATAATAAATCGAGCAACATGATAATGTTCTGGCAAACCGGCTGATTTAAAAATTATCCTAAGAAGTGCAAGACGAACACTTCCGCTTGCTCCTGCACCCAGGGTTCCTGAAGCAGAATGCAATCCTCCATGCCTTTTTGCCTGGCTTGATAGTTCTTTGAATAAATCTTTTATATTTTGTGAAAGGGTTGTAATTCCCCGTGCTGACGCACCATCTTCAAATGTATCGTCTATCCAAAGGGTTCGAAGCATTTTTACTAAATGAGATTTGCCTGATCCATAGAAACCGCTGATCCATACCCCGGGTTGCTGAGCCTGATTGATATTGTTTAGGTAAGCTTCAAGGATCTGCTCAATACCTTTTTCATACTGGCCATCACATACAAATGTTTCAAGCTCATAACGAAGAACCTCCATTGCCTGGGTGCTTCTATCATCATTGACACTGGCAACACCTTCGTTAACAAGTTTATGATCAGACGGATCTTTCAGGAAAATTTCTCTGTTCTTCATTCATAGCCTCTCACATTATTATTTATCAGCAGTTATATGTATGGCAAGATAGTTCCATCCATCATATCCATCTAACAATCTGTAATTATTATTTTCATAACTCCCAGGGAAAAAGACAAGCAACCGACCTGAAACCAAGGGAGCAAACTGATCGACAACATCTTTAACCTTCAAGAATCCAAATAAGGAACCAACCCCTTTTAGTGCAACAACAAAATTTTCATCAATTGCTCTATCATGAAGAAATTTTTCAAATTCAGATGTTATATATGTCAAATATTTTGGCAGCAAAGTTGCTAAAAGTTCTGGCTTTTGAAAATAACTTTTAGCATATCTCTGGCTTGCAAGCCAATCAGCAAAGGTCTCCGTAAGATCAAAAATAACCCAATCATGATCTGCCTGTCGTGTGACAATTTCAAATTCATCAATTCTGGCTCTTAAGCGAAGTTCTTCATTTCCATTGTAAACACAGAAGATAACTCTCTGAGCAGGTGCCGCATCATTTCGCCATGGGATTGCAATAAAATTGTTATAAGAAGAAATCAGTCGTTTAATTTTACTCACGGATTAAATCCACCTCTTCTGCAGTTAATATATTCGGGAAAAGCGCTTCAATTACGTTTCCAACCTTTTTAAAGATAATCCAACCGGACCGTGCTGCTTCTTGAGCAAGTTCAATTGCCTTTTCCACCGAACAGTCAAGCATCTTAATATACTCGGTTTCAAAAAGAAGCTCACCACGTACCCCGCTAAGGTACCCTAACAACAATGCATATGATACAGATCCGGGAGTTGCATTCGCTCGTGTGCGGATTTTTTTAATACGCCCGGTTAAATGACCGGATTGTGTCCAGGTAGAACGTAAATTTCTTCCCAAAGAAGCTTTCATTACTGGGCTAAACCGGTCCGGATATTTTTTTTCAATACACTCTTCTAGTGCATCCTTTGAGGATGTTTGATCTATTTCCAAGCCTAATATATCTGGTGTCAAGAAGCGTAAAAGTGAATCTCTTGAATAAGCACTCAAAAATGCAAGTAGGGGTTGACCGGATTCATCCCTTTCCCAAAAATAACGTAATGCTCTGAATAAAGCATTCTCTGGATCAAGCATATATAAATCTCGCAAATATGATGCTGTGTATTTTCTTGTAGCGCCTGATCGTTTCCGGGTACAGTTCTCATCAATAATCGCATTTTTATAATGAGAGCTATCAGAATCAATATCATCAACACAATCAAATGTCATTCGAAGCTCATTTAACATCATTGTTCGTTTCGTATGAACAGAACCCTTTTTAAAACTGAATCCAAATTGAATAACATTGTCATTTTTAGTCTTTTTCATTACACCTATTCTCTTTAATATCATTATTTTAGCTTACCATTACCATACCCACCAAAACACCGCAATAATCAGAAAGACAAATAAGTATGATTATTTAGGATGTAATTGTTACTTTGTATAAAAAGGAGAACGAAGGTAATAATTATTCAGCGCCATAGTATGATGCAGAATAAATAGCTCTGATTGCTGAGGTAGGTGTTAGTATGGTTCCTCTTGCAAAGATATCTAAACCCCGGACTATGTTTATCTATCAGCTGGGTTGGCCAGTGTTTTCAGGGTATTGACTATTATTAAAAAGGCTCAGTTTGTCAATTTTAATTTAAATACCCTATCTTGTGATCGGTGAATAATGATTAGTGATGCCAAAGGCACAGAACAGAGGCAAACCATGAAAATATTAGATATATCCAAAGAAAATCAGATATCCTATATTAAACCTTGATAGATCATTATGCGAACACATTGAGCCGGAAGAAAATATGCGGCATACAATTGATAAAAGGCAAATAAGCCCTGTCTGGAAAAAGTAAGGGGAATATAGCCAGAAAAATCAAATTCTGTCTCACGAGGAAGTGGGCGTGTCATAGAGGGTATATTAAAATAGATTATCGATAAGCCTTTTCGTTGCCGGGGAAGGGGGGGCATGTAATGCGGCACCCTTTTTTAATGTGGTGGACAAAAATGGCAGACAAAGTGAAATCCCAAAAAGGATTTCAATCTTGACATATAGTAGTTTAAAAGCTACACTTATAGAAAATGGAAACTGCAGAAAAAATCATACATGAATACATCACCGGGGAAGGCCACAACCCTTTTAGAGAATGGTTGGATTCTCTAAGGGATGTCCGGACTCAGGTGAAAATTGATGTAAGGCTTGGCAGAATCAGGCTTGGTAACTTTGGAGATACCAAAGCGTAGGGAAGGGCGTATATGAACTGAGGATTAAATTCGGGCCTGGATACCGGATATATTATGGCCTGGAAGGAAACAAAATTGTTCTTTTGCTTTGTGGTGGTGATAAGAGCAGCCAAAAAAAAGATATAAAAAAAGCACATATTTTTTGGCAAGAATTTATAGGAGAAAAATAATGCCTATTATAAATTATCAAGACGGTCTTTCAGAACGATTACAGGACCCCGGATACGCAACAGAGTATTTAAATGAAGCACTAAAAGAAGGTTCCCAGGAAATATTCATGCTAGCGTTGAGGGATGTGGCAAAGGCAAAAGGGATCTCTCATGTTGCCAAAGAAGCGAACCTTAACAGGGAAACCATGTATCGGATGCTCTCTGAAAAAGGGAACCCCAACCTTTCAAGTTTGAATAAATTATTAAACACTTTGGGGCTTACTTTGACTATTGGAATGAAAAAAAACATTGCTTAAGGATGTGTGAGGGCCTTGTTCAATGAGAAAAATCTATTTTTTTAAGCATAAAAATTTGACGGTATTTATGACGGTATATTGAGATAATTAAATTTTTAACATACTGTTTTTATAATATTATTTCTTTCTTTGTGGTGGACGCCGCCGCCTCCACCATTTTTTATCAATAAAATCAGTAACTTACAAATAAGATGCTGACTGCTCTGGTAGAATCCTGGTAGAATTTCAAATTGTTCAAAACTTGTTAGAAAAACATTAAGACCCAAGATTGACACGGGTCTTTTCTGTTTTTTATGGTCAAATTTCAAGAATTCATTACACAGTACTATTCGGTGGTCTCTGGTGCTAAATTATCCATTGTCTTTGTAAATGCTTTTTCAAGCCCGTTGCCGTCATCTGGGGCAGGGATATGATTGTAATAATGTTCAACAATTATTTTGGTTGTAGTGTGCCCGACCTGTTTCTGAACAAATCCCATACGTTCATTATTATCCAGGGAATTTGTAATATAGGATGAGCGGGTGTCTTTACAACTGCTGCCTGATGCCAATCCAGCTTTTATTAATGTCGGTTTGAATACATGGCCGTTGACACTGTGCTGGTGGATATTGCGACCGAACCTATTCAAGAAGACAAACTCGGATTTGCCAAAGGTATGTTCCTTCTGTAATTGAAGAGCTTTTATTGCCATAGGTGACAATTTAACAAATCTGACTGAGCTTTTTGTTTTCGGCTCTTTGTACTCACCCCTGACAAGGGTTTTACAGATTTGAACTCTACCATTCTTAAAATCAACTCTTTTCCATTTCAAGGCAGATGCTTCCCCAAATCGAACTCCTGTAAAAAACAAAAACATAAACAGCGGTTTGTAATATATCGGCACTGCTTTGAGAAAAGTTTTAATCTCATCAAGGTTCAAAGGGTGCTTTTCTGATATTTCCTTTTTAATACTATCAACATCATCCATCGGATTGGAATCAATCAATTTGTGTTTCAAGGAAAATTTCATCACATCCCTAAACGGAGTCAGAATATTAATTTTTCTTTTACCACTGCATTTGATAGGACGGTTTCCAAATTTGGGAAGTACGTGAGCGTTCATATCCTTTTTATATTCTTCCATTGTTGATTTGGATATTTTTGGATATTTTATTTTTGACCACTCTACCGCTATCTCACCAAAAACTTTATTTTCTTCCTGGTTTTCAATCGGAATGTTCCTGTTGGTAATTTTACCGTTGACGGCTATATCAAGCAGATACTCATCTCGTTTTCTTCTTGCTTCAAGAACAGAGGTCGTTTCCAAGGAAAATTTATATGGCTTATCGAGCCCCCGAACTTTCTTCTGAAAATACCAGATTTCACTTTTGCTATCTTGATACAGATGTTTATTCAATTTTTTATTCGCCATAATTATATCTTCCACTCCTTTTTAGGGTTAGTTGATACAACAGGCTTTTCCCTTTTTATTGTCTTCTTTTTGCTACGGTCGTCTCCTTTGCTATTGAATGTGTTTTTGTCTCTAAAATCTTTAATTTCATCCGCAAAATAAAGGACCCTTGATGAACCTGGCGCTTGCCAATAATTTATCAGCCCTCTATCTCTCCAATTTTTTACAGTACTTGCTACAACACGAAAATAATTAGCAACCTCTTGCTGTGTCCATAATTTTTTTTCCGTTGACCGAAAATTCATTTTTATACCTTCTTGCGTTGGGCATAAAAAAAGCCCAACCCCGCACGGTCCTTTTCCCCCTCTCATCAATGGGCTCAAAAGATGTTAATTCGTGCGAGCTGGACAAGGATGAACTTAAGTTCGGTCCTGCTCTACGTTGGGAAAACAAATTTCCTTACCCCATCACAATATGCATCTTTATGATTTGACAAGGCTTGAATATTTCTATAAGCCTATCAATAGGGCTTGTACGTAATATATGATATGCACTCTTCATCAAACTTCAATAATAAATTTTTAAATTATCCTATTTCATTCATAAGCAATTCACAAACTTTCCGATTTTCTATACCAAGGTTTCGGTAAAAGGACACATTCGTGAATTAGGTAAATACAGTTTCTACACGTATAGAAACTCCTTTTCTGAAGGATTATCTTAAAAAAATGAAGTTTCTCAACGTTGAGAAAGTTGAAGTGTCCGCATACGGACGGCTGCTTTTATTTTTATTCTTGAAAAATCAAACTCAAGCAGATACAGATATATTTTCAGTGCCGATAAAAATTTATACGGGAGAAACACCTTTGAACAAACCTGAACTCATTCAGACATTGAAAGAAAGATGTTATTTGACCAATGAAGAAGCCAAGGAAATTGTAAAGATTTTTTTCTATGAAATGACCAATGCTATGATTGCTGGTGATAGAGTTGAAATCAGAGGATTCTGTTCCTTTTTTCTTAAAGAATATAAAGGATACACTGGCAGAAATCCTAAAACTGGAAAAAAGGCTCAAGTACCACCCAAGAGATTACCCTTTTTCAAGTGTGGGAAAGAACTGAAGGAAAGGGTTGATTATTCTGCCAATTGAAAATGACAGCCTGGCATTTAGCATTAAATTAGAAAATAAGTTTACAAAGAAACATCGTCCAGCACCATCCAAACGAAATCTGTATCATGGATTTCCTGGAACAGAATCCTCAATTTAATCAAATATGAAGCGCAATCCATCCCTTTTATAGCACCCAAAATGACCATAATGGAACAGTCTAAAAAGGGTCTTAAATTGATATCTGGACGATAGGACGGTCTTTTTTCTAAAAGTTAAATGTGGGATCTGTTTTTTATATATTATAAAATATAATGCGCAAGAATGGCATTCACCGATTGTGTTGGTTCATATAGTTGAACGGTGAGTTATCAAAAATGATTCTTCTCAGGCACAAGACATGGAATTTATTTTTATTAAACAGCATCCGCTGCCCCCATTAAGTTTTTGTGGCACCAATTTTTGGAGGGACATATCTTCTTTTGTCTGTCTTATCGAAATCAATGGTATCGTTTCCCTTTAAACCATGGTGCGTGGCAATTTTAATAATTTGATCTGAGGTGATTTTTTCTCCACAAATCCATGAGTATTGTTTGGATAGTCCATTAATAGTTGGTCTTGATATTGTTCTTGTACCATTAGTAATATTGTCTGATGCATCCATTATGTTCAATACTATTTTTGTAAATTCATACAAATAATTTTAATACCGATAAGTTTACTAAGTTCAAAACTATCAGAATGTATCTTAAAGTTCATTTGTTAGAGCATATAAAAAAGTAAAAAAAGCAAGGAACAGGTATTATGCAACAAAGAAGCAAAGGTTTTTGGATCAGGTTAAATTTTTTGTTAGATACCCATTGTTAACTTTTTATTTATCAGCTGGGATATAAGGAATAATTCCTTTTTCATAGGCTATTTCTTGAATGTTTCTTGGCAAACTTCTTGCGTCAACCATAAAACCATCTACCTGTATAATCCATACCATTGGATTGTCATCTAATTTGCTTTCAACGCACCAGTGTGGATCAAGCTGCATCATATTGAGTGTGTCTTTTATAATCTTTGATTTTGCTCCACCAGTGCTTTTACTAACTCCATATTCCTTACACAAATCTATTGCACTAATGTATGGCTCATCTGCTTTATCAAAAAGAAAGTTTACAAAGCCAATTGCATATGTGATACCGCAAGCCCATGTGTTGACCCTACCTTTTAACAAAGGTGATGGTCTTTTTCTACACAAAGCAGCTGTTGCATAGCGGATCTCTTGAGCATACTCTTCGTTTAAGTTTTTTTCTGAAAATAAGTCAGTCAATTCAACAACACTGTCAAATAGTGTCTGCATTGATTTTGGGACATTTTCTGATTTTGATACTTTACCCATCCAACCACCTAAATTTAAATTTTAACCGCATCTAACCACTTGTTGAGTTTTTGGCTACCATTTGTTAATACTATAGCCCTAACTCATCCTGAACATCTTCCCAATTACCCATAGTCATTTCATCAACACATCGTGCCTCAAAAGCTTCCTTCACTTCCTTTAAATAATCATGATACTGTAGGTTAACCAGTCCATAAATCAAAAAGGAATTTAATGTAATATCATTAGTTTTATACTTTTTTAATTCTTCGCCAAAAATTTGAACGGAATCTTCTCGATACTGTGGATAAGATTGAGCTATGTTAGTCATGGTCTCTGCGGCAACAACTCTAACCCATACAGTTTTAGAAGGATCTTTTAGAAACACTTTACTTGTCTCGAACACGGAAGGGCCAAGCATCTTCAAGACTCGTGGGATTTCATTATGACTCCATTCATCGTTGTTTCGATGGAAAAAATTAAACAATGGTTCTATCGCTTCTTTTGCCTTCAATTGTCCTAAAACTCTCCATGCATGAACACCTACCCAAGCTTCTTTATCATCATTATAGGACCATAAATCATTGCTTGATAGAAGTTCAATGAGTTCCTGTATATGAGTTTTATTGAAACCATATTCCAGATAGTCAGGCCAGTTATCTAAATCTTCAGGCTCTCCAAACTGAAGAATTTTTTGAACCGGTTTTGAATAAGTTGCAGACATAAATATATTCTCTCTTAAGCTAACAATTATCAGAGTCCGCATATCTCTCATATTTGAATGATATGCGCCCAAAAGTGTTTCAAAGCTTGATCAATAGTTCAATATCAATCAAAATTAAGGTTGTAAAGAAATATTCAATTATATGGGATGTGATCAGGGATTTAATTCCGCCCCAAAATCAAGAGATGTTATTCCCCAACTCGATTTAATTCGATCCATCTAATTCGCTCCTTTTAATTCCCTTAAAAAAATAAATTTTTAAAAAT
>PIVS01000346.1 GCA_003353855.1 Desulfobacteraceae bacterium | reverse complement strand
TCAAATCGGATACCATATCCGCCAAAAAGCCCCACCACGAGTATTCCGCCTATATTGGGATCCTTTATTAATATCTTGACACAATCGGCAAACAGGCTGGGGTCAGCATCTGTTCCCCCGGCCACATCAACAGGATTGACAACCGATGCCGCTTCAGGCAGGATTGCCCTTAATTGTTTCTGGGTTTTATCCGATAACTGGGGCATGTTAATCCTATAATCAGACAAGAGATCTGCCGCAATGGTGGCATGCCCTCCGCCATCGGCCAGGATGGCAATGGAATTGTTTTTAATGGGGGGCTGGCTTGAAAGGGTTTCTGCCACGGGAAACAACTCATCGGAATTTTCAATTACAATAATGCCGGCCCTGGCATAGGCAGCCCTTGCCACCTCACTCATTCCGGCCAGTGATCCGGTGTGGGATCCAGCCGATCTTTTGCCCGTGGCCGACCGACCGCTTTTTAACAGAACAATGGGTTTTTTAATGCTTGTTTGATAGGCTTCCTGTAAAAATTTGCGCCCTTCACTCATGCCCTCGACGTACATGAGAATTGCTTTTGTATCCGGATCATTTCTGAAAAATTCAAGGTATTCGTGGAACTTAATGTCGGATTCATTGCCGACACCCACATAGTAGGTAAACCCTTCATGCTTGCGTATGGTGGCTTCTGTAATGAGGGTCAGGGCCATGTTCCCGCTTTGGCACAGCAGGGCGATATTGCCCAGGGGGGCGTTCTGGATTCCCACAAGGTTCATATTTGTTTTAAGGTTGATCATGCCCGAGGTATTGGGTCCGATAAACCGGATATTATTTTCCTGGGCCGCCTTGACAACTTCTTGTTCCAGCTCTTTTCCTCTGGCCCCAAGTTCCCTGAAACCGCCGGCGATGATAACGGCCCCTGCAACATTTTTTTTGCCGCATCTTTTCAGGATATAGGGGATGGTCCTGGCAGGGGTGGTGATTAGGGCAAGATCCACATCCCCTTCAATATCCATGATATCTTTATAGCATGTAAGCCCCAGTATCCTGTCTTCCTTGGGGTTTACCGGATAAATCCTCCCTTCAAAACCGTCTGCTAAAAGGGTTTTAATGGCCTGGTATCCCCGTTTTGTTTTATTTTTGGACGCACCGATGATGGCGACAGATTTGGCATTGAGCACTTTATCCAACATGATATTTTCCTCTATTTTTTTCTCTGTTCGAAATCATCTAAAGAAAGTTCTCTTTCCCTGGTTGACACACAGGCCAGGCAGGCTTCGATCTCATAATCCATCAATGCCTCAAGGCTGCACTCTCCCTGGGCCATGAGAAAGCCTTTTTTAATGAGTTTCAGGGAAAAAGATGAATTTTCTACAATTTTATTGGCCATGGTCATGGCTTCATCCATCAATTGGTCCAGGGGCACTGCTCGATTGACCAGGCCAATCCTTTCCGCTTCTTCTCCTGTAATATTTTCGGCAGTAAACAAAAGCTCCCTTGCCTTGCCCGGTCCTACCAGATCTTGAACCAGACGAAATGCCCCCCCGGTGACAGATGAGGTTACACTTGCCTCGGGGGATCCAATGAGGGCCTCTTTGGCTGCAATCCGGATATCACAGGCCAGGGCAAGCTCGTACCCGGACCCAAGGGCATACCCGTTTATGGCGGCAATGGTGGGTTTTTCAAACCGGAGGATTTTTCTGGAGGCTTCCTGGAGAGATTCAAGGTAACTTCTGTAATCTTCAATGCTTCTGCCCTTTGAATCCTTCAGGTCAGCTCCGGTGGAAAAGGCTCTGCCAGTGCCTGTGATGATCAGTGCTTTGATCCCCTTGTCCTGTTTGACAATATCAAGGGCATCCTGGATTTCAATCCAGAGTTGCTGATTCATAGCATTGAGCACCTTGGGCCGATTCAGTTTGATCAGCCCGATCTTATCTTTTTTTTCATAAGTAATAAATTCGTAATTCAACGGATTCACCTCTTGCAAAAAGGGTTAAAGGACGTGAAAAAGAATTGGCCTATAATAAAAAGTAGGATAGGCCATAGAATATGGGATTGCAAGGATATTCGGACCCGGCTTAAGAACACTTCCATTTCTTGTAATTTTGTTGATAAAGGGCAGGAAATCCCTGCTCTTTATCCTTTGCTGCAGGGGTTAAAAGTCTTTGACCAAGGTCATCAAAAAAGATGACCTTGGTCAAAGATGTTGTAGCATTAATGTTGACAAGACACAGTATCACCATTAAAACCAATGTCACGCACCTGCCAAGGATGATTTTAACCCCTTGCGCTGATAAAGCTTTATGGATTATTACACATTTTCAAGCTGGATCACTTCCTCCTGGCTTAGGACCCTGTCTATATCCAGGAGGATTTTAACCCCGCCTTCCATTTTGGCCATTCCAAGGATATAATTTGTATCAAGGGCCGTTCCAAATTTGGGCGTATCTTCTATCTCTTCCTTCCTGATATTCAACACTTCTGATACTGCATCAACAACGATGCCGATCAGTACCGTGGCTGTATCGGAATCAATTTCCACCACAATGATGCAGGTGCGGTCAGTATAGGGGATCTCCCCCATTGTAAATTTTAGTCTAAGGTCAACCACTGGGATCACCTTTCCCCTCAGGTTGATGACGCCCTTCACAAAATCCGGAGTTCTTGGAACCGATGTGACCGGCATCATCCCGATGATCTCTTTCACCTTGAGAATGCCGATCCCGTATTCCTCCTCTTCCAGGGTAAATGTCAGGTATTTACCTGTTTTAATGGTTGTTGCTTTAATTGCCTGTTCCATCGCCTTGGTTTGGGTTGCCATTTTTGATTTCCTCCTGTTTCACTTTTGTTTAGTTTCCATTGGGAATAATAGTAATTAATGGTATCGAGAGTTAGATTTTTTGATCATATTAAAAATAATTATGTGATCAGCGATATTTTTATCTTTTCGATGAATTTGAGATCCTATAATTTACAATAAAAACGAATGTAATGCAAAATATTAATATGATTGAATAAATTTTATACCAATAGTTCAATTGATCTCCGCAAATCCAATTTAATAAAATTTGCGGTCCTTAGGCTAGGGGAGTCGAACTATATTATGTGTTTTTGCATTTTGAAAGAATTGTTATGGGTTTATAGGATGGTGGTTGACCAAATAGGGAAAAACTATAATATCTCAGTTTTTATGAAACAATATAATCTCATTTGAGATGAAATAATATTGGAGGAACCATGGCAGAAACAACCAGAGATCGGATAGTCAAGCAAGCCATTGAATGCATTGTCCAAAAACCCCATGCCCCTCTGGAGGAGATTGCCATATTGTTTTTCACGATTCCTCTGGCAGAAGAATCAGGCTTGGATATTTTCCGGGTTTCCCAATAAGTTTGTAGAATATTTGCCAGGGGCATGTTCCCAATCCCTGGTTTATCCGGGATCATCATGGTCTCTTTCCTGTTGACCTTTCTTCCGGGGGGATATAGAATTTCACAAAGACGCCGTGAAGTTGTATGTTAAACTGAATCGTTTTTGTACCATGGGGAGGGTAATATGGAAAAGAATATCAACGAAGAATACCAGGAAAGAACAGAAAGATTATTTGTTGCAGAAGGGGAAATGAAGGCTGTTTTTTCACGGTTGGGCGATCAGATCGCCCTGGACCAGGGGTATGAGGACCTGCATGGTATGGATGCTGTTCACCGGTATCTAATTGATAAATACAGATGGCTTCCCCATCAAGTGAGAGCACTTTCCATTGAAGATTTGTCACTGCTTTTTGATGATTATGATACAGATAAAAAGCAGGAAAATGAAGAGTAGGTAGTTTTCCTAAATTCACAGGAAAAGGTTGCAGCAAACCGGATTTATCTGTCAAGTTCTTTACTTTTAGGAAAGATGTTGCCATGGAAATATCTCAGATCATCAGCCCGGACGGTCATATCAATGCCATTCACCCCAGAAAAAAAGAGGAAAAAATTTTAAGGGCCCAGTTTTTATTCCCCTTTGTATCCGATTATATCTGCGGTGCCATCACGGAAGGCAAGCCCTACATTTTTTCGGGACGAAGCGGAAATGCCCAGATCGGAATCAAGACTGACCAATTGTTCCCGGATAAATTGCCGCGGATAGAAGGGACCGATATTTTTCTGGAGGGACAGATCCAGAATTTGAATCCCCTGCTGGAAAACGGTCTGGACCTTTTTAATAAGGGGGATGAAATCGGGCGGTTGGCGGTAATGGATCCTGAGCTGAGAATCCAGGATGTCCGGCATTATCTTCATAAACGGCTTTTTGTGGGGCGAAGGAAGGGCAAAGGTTATTATGAGGGGTTTGACATTTGCCAGGAGCAAGATCCTTTAACGGGCAAAGCCTGTGATTATATCAGCATGGAACTCGAACCCTATCAATATTGTTTTGAGCCTTACGCCATGAATCCCTCCTCAATCAATGCCGTGATAAAAAAGGGCCGAAGCGCTTTGGGGCGCATCCGGTCCAGAATACCTCTGGACCTTAACCATAACCAGTTAAGACCTAGGGAATTGTTTGTGGGGACCATCAAAATTTCCCTGGGGGATATTTATGGAATTATTGATGCAGTGGCAGAACCTGAAAACATAAAGATCGAGCATTTGCCTGCCCGGGTTCTGGACCCTTTTCGCACCTTCAGGGACCGGCAGGTGGAACTTTATCATTTTGGTACCAAGGCCATTCCACTGGATAAAATCAGGATCAAGATCAGGTTTTTCAGAACCAGAAACCCCTTGACCGTTCCCCTGGAAAAAAACAAAGTCAAGGAAGGCTACCGCCTCTGCGATCTTTTGACCAATGCCGAAGTATCCAATCTGTTCAACGCCATTGAAAAAAATTCTGTGGGCATGATTCTTAACAAGGGAAATTTTGTCCGGATTCCCCGGGCATTAAACCCCCACGGGGAGGCCCAGCTTGAGATCATCAAGAATGCCCTGCTCAAAAGTACCTATCGAAAAACCCGGCCGCAGCTGTTGGATAGCGAGGAAGATAGGTTCCAGGAGAGCCTGGAAAAGTTATCCGTTCTGGGGGGCGTGAATTCCAGGGTTTTTATCGGAAGAGTATTCCCGGCCCTTGAAGTTATTGATGCCTTGAAACGAAGCGGGCTCAGAACTTTTTTGATTAATATGAACAATCCTTCCTTTGAGGATGATTATATTAAAAAAATGATCAAACTGACCCACACCGACCATTCCGGATGTGAGTTTTTACGATATGATTCCGACACAGATAAATTATACAGTTTTTACCATGGCTGTTTCATGGAACCCGATGACCGGGAACGGTTTGACCGGGTCAGATACTGGCTGGCCTTTTA
>PIVS01000345.1 GCA_003353855.1 Desulfobacteraceae bacterium | reverse complement strand
CCACACCGGATATCCTGACCAGATCCAGGCCATGTATGAAAAAATAGAAAAAGAATACGGAAGGTTGGATATCCTGGTGAATAATGCGGCCACCAATCCCCATTTCGGGGAAATGATCTCGGCGGATGCAGGTATTTGGGACAAAACCCTGGATGTAAACGTCAAAGGACCCTTTTTCATGATCAAATATGCCGTGCCTTTGATGAAGGATAAGGGGGCCATTGTCAATGTTTCCTCGGTCAATGCGGTCAGACCGGGGATGTTCCAGGGGGTATACTCCGCCACCAAGGCAGCCCTGGTAAACATGACCCAGACCCTTGCAAGGGAATTGGCCCCCAAGGGGATACGGGTCAATTGCCTTTTGCCCGGGCTCACCGACACAAAGTTTGCCTCGGCAATTATCTCCACCCAGGAAATTTGCGACCATGCCGTGTCCCAGATTCCCCTGGGCCGGTATGCCAAACCCGAAGAAATGGCAGGGGCTGTCCTTTATCTTGTTTCCGATGCTGCTTCATTTACTACCGGTGCCTGCCTGGTTTGCGACGGGGGGATGCTGGTATAGACTTAAAATCCGGAGGATCAATTTTCAGATTTTTCAAAAAAGAGCTTTGACATGATCATTGCCGAAGCCCGGAAGCTGGCCTTAAAAGAGTTGCTGCCCACCCTGGCCGCCGGGGATCGGCAGGGGGTGCGGTTTGAAAAGGGCAGGGTAAAAGCGCCGGACTCCTTTCACCGGGCAAGGTCTTTGATGAGGGAGGCCGAGCTGACCTCCCTTCCCGAAGATTCCAAGTGGGGAGGCCAGGGTCTGCCCTATCAAATTTCCTTTGCCGTCATGGACTATGTGGTGGCGGCAAATTATGCCCTGAGCGGCTATACCCACATGGGTCACGGCACAGGAAAAATGATTGAACTCTATGGTACAGACCAGTTGAAAAATTTGTTTCTGGAAAATTTGTATACGGCCAAATGGGGAGGTACCATGCTGCTCACCGAGCCTGAAGCAGGTTCCGATGTGGGGGCTTTGACCGCCAGTGCCAAAAAACTTCCCGACGGTACCTGGTCCATCACGGGAAATAAAATTTTTATCACGGCCGGAGAGCATGATCTCACGGAAAATATCATCCATCCGGTTTTGGCCCGCATTGAAGGGGCCCCCGAGGGCAGCGCCGGGATCTCTATTTTTATTGTTCCAAAGATCTGGGTGAATGAAGACAAAAGCCTGGGTGAACCAAATGATGTGGCCTGTGTGGAAATCGAAGAAAAAATGGGGCTCCATGGCAAGGATCTTCTAGGCCGGAAGCTGGGGATGAAAAAAGGAATGGTCTTCACCGGCCTGGTGGAGGAGATGGGCAAAACCATAATGGCCGCAAAAAAAATCGTCTCCCTGGCCCCCCCTGGCAGACAAACTTGGGAGAATTGACCTGGGATGAAGAAAATTAAAATTAAAAAGGTATTGATTCTGGGGGCCGGTACCATGGGGCTTCAGATTGGACTGCAATGTGCAGCCTGGGGGTTTGAGGTGACCATATATGACCCCTTTGAACAGGCCCTTGAACAGGCGGGCAAGCAACTGAAAAAATTGGCGGATTCCCTGGCAGGCCACAAGCGAGTGAGCCGGGAACAGGCTGATGCTGCAACCGGGCGGATTCGGCTATCATCGGATCCAAAATCAGCCGGCAGGGATGCTGATCTGATCAATGAATCCGTTCCTGAAGATCCAAAACTCAAACAGGCGGTGTTTGCCCAATTTAACGAGATATGCCCTGGTCACACCATTTTTACCACCAACTCATCCACCCTGGTCCCTTCCATGATTGCTGAAGGAACGGGCAGGCCGGACCGGTTTGCGGCCCTGCATTTCCATGATCTTCTGCTCACCAATGTGGTGGATATCATGCCCCATCCCGGTACTTCAAAGCAGACATTGGAAGATATCCGGGGATTTTGTGGGGCCATAGAGCAGTTTCCCATTGAATTGAAAAAGGAGCAGCACGGATATGTGTTCAACACCATGCTGTCCGAGCTGCTGGGATCGGCCCTGACCCTTGCTTCAAAGGAGGTGGCATCGGTTGAAGACATAGACCGGGCCTGGATGGGGATCATGAAAACCTTTGTGGGGCCCTTTGGGATCATGGATTCCATCGGTCTTGAAACCGTTTGCAAAGTTACCGATTATTGGGCAGGGGTTAAAAATGATCCCCAGGGAAAGGCCAATGCGGCTTTTCTCAAGAAACGACTGAAAAAAGGGGAGTTGGGGGTCAAGACAGGTAAGGGATTTTATCAATACCCCAATGCAGCATTTTTAAGCCCCGAATTTATGGACGGCATTCGATAACACATTCAAGGAAAGCAGATGACAGACAAATTCATGAGCATGAAAAACCTAACCTTTACGCTTTTTTCCCGGGGAGGGAAATATCCAGTTGCAACCCCTGATTATTTAAATGACCACACCCCAAAAACCACTGACATGGTTTTCAAGGCGGCCTTTGACCTGGGGAAAAAGGTGCTGCACCCCATGTTTGAAGAGATGGATCGCAATCCTCCCCAACTTGCAGGCAACAGTGTCCATGTCCATGAAGGGGTGAGGCCCATGCTGGAAACACTGGGAGAGGACGGCTGGATAGCGGCCCTCTTCCCTGAAAAATGGGAGGGGGAGAATATGCCCTCATCCCTGCTGCTTTGTATAAATTTTATTTTTGCCGCGGCCAATTATTCGGCTTCGGTTTATGCGGGGCTTACCATGGGGGCTGGAAAGCTGATCTTAAGTTTTGGGTCCGAAACGCTTCAAAACACTTATCTGCCACCCATGCTGGCGGGTAAATGGCAGGGCACCATGGCCCTTACCGAACCTGCAGCTGGAACCTCCCTGGGAGACCTTTGCACCGAAGCTATTCCCTTTGACGGACAATTAGAGGGCGGGCAATCAGAAATAGGGCAACCAGCAGGCGGGTATAAAATTTTTGGGGAAAAAATCTTTATCTCGGCCGGGGATCACGACGGCGTGGACAATGTGGTCCATCTCATGCTGGCCCGGATAAAAGGAGCTCCCCCAGGGGTAAAGGGTATTTCTCTTTTTCTGGTGCCAAAATTCAGGCCCGATGCCAAAGGAAACCTTGTGGACAATGATGTAATTGTCACCCAGGTGTTTCATAAACTGGGGTATAGAGGAGCACCCATTGTAGGTCTTCGCCTGGGGGAAAAGGAAAATTGTATCGGGTATCTGGTGGGCAAAGAGCATCAAGGCCTTTCCTATATGTTCCAGATGATGAACAATGCGAGGCTGGAGGTGGGGATGGGGGCTACATCCATTGCCACAGCAGCCTATCATTGTGCGCTTGCGTATACCAGGACAAGGTGTCAGGGCAGAAAAATTACGGCTCCCAAGGGGTCTGCTCCCATTCCCATTATCGGGCATCCGGATGTGCGGCGCATGCTGCTCTTCCAGCGGGCTGTTTCAGAAGGGGCCTTGGCTCTGATCCTTCAATGCGGTATGTACGAGGATATCCTTGCCAAAGATCCTGGTCAAGCCGACTGTCACCTGCTTTTGGAGCTTCTCACGCCGGTGGCCAAAACCTATCCTTCCGAGATGGGAATTTTGTCCACCAGCACAGCCATTCAATGTTTCGGCGGCTACGGGTATTGTGATGATTTTCCCGTGGAGCAGCATTTCAGGGACATGCGCATCCATACCATCCACGAGGGTACCACCGGTATCCAGGCCATGGATTTGTTGGGTAGAAAGCTTACCATGGAAAATGGCAGGGCCCTGTTTTTGCTCAAGCAGGAGATGGAAGAGACAATGGCGTCGGCAGGCCATCACCCAAGTTTGACAGGGATGGTTCAGTCCCTGGCAAAGGGGATGGGGATGCTGGAAAAGACCACCCTGGGCCTAGGAAATGTGGCCATGGAAAAAGGACCCGACGCCTATCTGGCCGATGCCAGCCTCTTCCTTGAAATGTTCGGGATACTGGTCATTGCCTGGCAATGGTTGACCATGGCCGAGGCTGTCCTGGTGGCACAAAAAAAAGAGGGACTAAAGAAAAAGGATACCCTCTTTTATAAGGGCAAGCTCCATGTGGCCCAGTATTTTTTCTCATATGAACTGCCCAAAATACAAGGACTGGCAAGGACCCTCGAGGGCTCGGACCAGATGACGCTGGCCGTGCCCGGGGACTGCTTTACCGATTAAAGAAAAATTTGATCAAAAATTAGGATAAAGATAAAAGGAGAGACCTTAAAGATATGGATACCACAAAAACAAATAGTGAGACCCCGCCGTTTAAGTTCAGGACAAAAGCGGGCATCGGCTATCTGACCCTGGACAGACCTGCCACCTACAATGCCTTTGATCATTCAATGGTGAAGGCCTTTGAAACTCTTTTAAGGGAGTTGCGGTATGACGAAGAAACCCGTGTGGTCATTCTGGACGGAGGAGATGCCAAGGGTTTTTGTGCAGGGCTTGACACCAAAATCTATGCCCCCCAAATATTTAAGATGACTCCAATCAAGGCCTATAATGCCCAGGTCCGCATGAGCAGGCTTTTTTTAGGCATGCGTCAGATTCCCCAGCCTATTATTGCCTGTGTCCACGGGGCAGCGGCAGGAATTGGGTTTTCCCTTGCCATGGCCTCTGATTTAAGAATTCTGGCAGAGGATGCCAGGTTTTCTGCGGCCTATATTAATATTGGTCTTGGCGGTGCAGACATGGCCTCATCTTATTTTCTTCCCAGACTCATAGGAGCGGGCAGGGCCTATGAATACCTGCTAACAGGCAATTGGATGGATGCAAAGACTTCTTTGGATTTGGGATTTGCATCCCGGGTGGTGGGAAAGGAAGAGATGATAAAAACAGCCGAAACCCTTGCTAAAACAATGGTTGAGAAAAACCCCATGGGAATCCGCATGACTAAGGAGGCCATCAATTGCAATTTGGATTGCCCGGGCCTTGAAGCTGCTTTGAACATGGAAGACCGGAATCAAATTATGATGTCTTATACCTATCGGATGAAATAAAGCCAACCACATACTAACTTTGAAAAATTTAATTATTAGTTATAGTTAGGGGCAGTTAATTGAGTTGTTGCCCCTAATATGGAAAACTTTTTTTAAAAAATTAGAAAAAGTCGTTGACATAAATTTTATTTCAGGTATTATCTGTCGGTCTTCACGGGGAAAGACTTTGCGGTTCAGCCCGGGGGGATTTTTTTTGTAACAAGTTTGATCTTTGAAAATTGGTCAGTGAGAAAACAATGAGCGGGTCGTAAAGACCTAAAAAAAGTTTTAGAAAAGGATTATAACTGGAGAGTTTGATCCTGGCTCAGAATGAACGCTG
>PIVS01000344.1 GCA_003353855.1 Desulfobacteraceae bacterium | reverse complement strand
TAACCTTGAACGATTTGAACTGCACACGCTGGCGGTATCTTTTGGCGTATTCAGTGGAAAGAAACGTTAAAATGAATGAAAAATCGGAAATGACCAAAGAAAAAATGAAAGAGCAACTGACGGCCTGGCTTGATGAGAACGAGGGGGCGATGAGAATCCCCTTGTGGCAGGTTCTGTATCAACTTCGATAGGAGATAAGCATGGATAAAATAACATTCTGGACAGACAGGGATAAGGGCCTCATTGATCCTTTGCTGCTTTCTGATACGGCAGAGGAACTTGCGAGGGAGATTGCAATGGAAAACAAAACAAACAGAAAACATAACAAACGGACCCAGTTGAGAAAGTTTTATGATGAGGTTGTTAATTTAAGCATGCAGGCAAGTGCTTTGGATGAAAATTCTGATAATGAAGAATCGAACCGAAAATGGAATGCTATTCATGCGTTGGTCAATATGATCGTGGCCAAGGCGGCTTATGCGAAAGGGCGTGAGCTTATATCTACTAATTTTTTGAATTTCATTAAAAACGGTGTTTCTGAGATTGAAGAATCCAAAGACCTCAAATTGTTTAAAACTTTTTTTGAGTCTTTTATGGGATTTTACAGATTATACGGACCAAGATCATAAATGCAGGGGGAAACTTCATGAAGCTTATAGAAATAAAAGAATTAAAAGGTAAAATAATTTTGAAAAGTGGCTTGCATATCGGTTCAGGCGATTCTGATATGTCCATCGGCGGAATGGACAACCCTGTTGTCAGACATTCTTTCACACAGGAACCCTATATTCCCGGTTCCTCACTCAAAGGGAAAATACGCTCCTTATTAGAAATGAAGTATGGATTGATGGCAAAAACGAATGGAGCACCGGTTAAAATTGAAGATGTAATTAAATTCACGGATGATAACCAGAAAAATGATTGCAAAAAAATATTGAAGTTGTTCGGTTCAGGAGCAACCACTGATGAAGCACTCAAGGATCTGTTAATGGAAATCGGCCCGAGTCGTTTGTCTTTTTCGGATTGCAAGCTAAACAGTGAATTCCGGGAAAAAGCCATGGAAGAGCATCGCCCTTTGTTCGAAGTTAAATCTGAGAACACAATTAACCGTATCAAAGGGACAGCCGAACATCCTCGTTTCATTGAAAGGGTTCCGGAAGGAACGGAGTTTGATTATTCAATTACAATCAAAATATTTGACGGAGATGATAATCAGAAACTTGAAGCCATGCTTGAGGAAGGGATTAATCTTCTCCAGCTTGATGCCTTAGGCGGAAGTGGTAGTCGCGGTTATGGGCGGGTTCAATTTGAATAAAGAGAAAGTAACGCTATCTCTCCGGGAGAATCATTGTGAAATTATATGAAATCATCATCAAGCCGCAATCCGCGTTTGGCACGCCCTTGAAGGGAGATACCCTGTTTGGTCAGTTCTGCTGGCAATACATCTACGATGCAGGGGAGAATGATTCGGGGTTTAAGACGTTAATCGATACGTATGCCCAACGTCCCATGGTCGTATTTTCCTCTGCTGTCCCATTGATTCAAAAGCCCGAAAAAACGTATGTTTTCAAACGCCCGGATCTCCCGTCCGGCATGTTGGCACAACGAAAGGATTTAAGCCGGGCAGACCATATCAGGCAGAAAAAACAGCTACGATCTAAAAAATGGATGTTGGTCGGTGAGGATTTAACCATTGATTTGTCAAGAACCGATGCTTACGTCAATGACCTTGAACTGATGGAACGACTTAACCGGGAACACGATTCAGACGAACTGGTACGGACTTTCTTGAAATCACACAATACCATCAACCGAAATACGGGAACAACTGGAAAAAACATGTTTGCCCCCTATCAGGAAAATGCCTTTTGTTACCTTCCCGATACGGAACTGGCCATCCTGACTCTTGTGGATGATGACCATATTTCGATTGATCGGGTTAAACGTTATATCGAAAATATCGGTTTGGTTGGTTTTGGAAAAGATGCCTCCACAGGAAACGGCCGATTCACAGTTGAAAGCGCAGACGAACTTCCCGAAATAAGTTATGAATCATCACAGGCCGTTTATTCCCTTGCTCCATCCGTAACAGAAGATGAGGCATTCAAACACAAATTTTTTAAGCTGTTTGTCCGCTTTGGAAAACACGGCGGTGCCCTCGCCACATCGGGTAATCCCTTTAAAAAGCCCATCATGATGGAAGATGAAGGGGCAGTGTATGTTTTCAATGAAATGGCTGACAAAAAAAGGCTGCCCTATATCGGTCAGGCTGTGTCGCATGTCTCCAAATCACAAGACAAAACCGTGGTTCAAGGCTATTCCCCCTACTTACCTGTAAAAAATCTGGTGACATCATGAAAGAATACGTTCCATACTATATCAATGTTCTATCGCCTGTGCATATCGGCTGTGACGAGGTTTATGAGCCCATGGGCTTTCTGGTCAATGAACAGCAGCAGACATTGACTGTCTTTGATCCGGTACGTTTTATATCAAGCCTTGATGACAAGGACCAACAACGATTTATGGCCATTTCAAGTCGGGGAGATTTGTCTTCAATTCTTGAAATCTATCAATTTTTACAAGGCCGAAACCATCCGGGAAGAACCATCGACTTGTGCCAGGGCTTTGTCAAACGATACCGCACCACGCTCTCAATACCAAAAACTGATCAAAGGAAAATTCAACAGGATTTAAACCAGTTCAAAATCGAACGTACGTCATTTCTTGCCGGAGATCAAAGACCCTATATCCCAGGTTCTTCAGTCAAAGGTTCTATACGAACCGCCTACCTGAATATGATGAATAAAGAGAAAAAACTGGCTGAAGTAAATGTGCACAGCGCAAATAAAAATCTCGAAAAAAAACTCCTGGACGGCGGTAGTTTTGAAACAGACCCGTTCAGGTTGGTAAAAGTATCGGATTTTCATCCGGTGGGTGATATCAGGACAAAAATCGTGTTTGCCGTTAACGAAAAAAAGAAAGAATCCATCCATGATGCCCGTGGCCCCTACCAGGTTCTTGAAACTATACTTCCCGGAGCCGTGTTTGAGGGAATCATCACCCTTGAAGAGCCTTTAAAACAAAGTAACATTAAACGCTCCTTAACCAAAGAAATCCTCCTTGAATGCCTGAGCACATTCTATGGGTCTGAAAATCAACGGGAAGATCAAGAGCTGGCAACCATAAACATTCCTCCTAATATCTCTTTTGATACGTCAAATGCAAAATTGAGAATCGGAAGGCACTCCGGTGCTGAGTCCATTACGATTGAAGGTCATCGAAGTATAAAAATCATGGGTAAAAAGGGCGTTACACCGAGATATGAAAAAAACGCCACAACTTTTTGGCTCTCTTCGGAAGAAGCCAAACCATCAGATAAAAAATCCCTTCGCCCTTTTGGCTGGTGCGAATTGGCAGGGTTGATCAAAGAAGACAGAGAAAGATTCAAAGAAATAGAAGTTACCTTTCAGAAGCAACTTTCCGAAGAAAAACAAGCACAAAAAGACGCCCGTGAAAGACATGCGAATGAACTTAAACGCCAGGAAGAATTAAAAAAAGAAAAAGAAGCCGAAGAACAAAGGCAGCGTGAAGCGGCTGAAAGACGAAAAGCGGAATGGGAAGCCATGTCACAGGAAGACAGAGCCCTTGCCGAATTGAATGAACCGGATATTTCAGAAAATAGGGTTATTGAAATATTCAAGCAGCTTGAAGCCTTTCCGGAAGAAAAAAGAACTGATATTGCCATTGGTATTAAAAAATATTGGGAAGCCATTGACAAATGGAGTACGAAAAAATGCAGCAAAAAACAAAAAGAAAAAATCAGAAAAATCAAATCCATACTTGGTGAATAATTCATTCTTATACCTAATATTTACATAAGGAGCAGCTCTTTAATGAAGATACGATATGTTTTATTGATCCTTTTTCTTGTCAGCATCCAGGCCTCAATCGTTCAAGCTCAAGAAAAGTTAACATTGAATAAAGTCAACGAACGGTTAAAGATCCTTGAAGGGCACAAAGATAATCTTGACGAACAGTTCAAGATTAAAATGGATGAAAATACTGGAAATTTTAATTTGTGGACCAAAAAAGTGGATTCAAAATTATCGGATGTTGATAAACGATGTAATTCATTTTTTGATAAAGTTTCTTATCTTGGAGTACCTGGTACTGTAATTGCTTTTATAGCATTAATAATATCCATCTGGGTATCAATTCATAAAATTGCAGAGAAAAAAATCAATGCTAAATTTGATAGTATTTTAAATGATAAAAAAGAAAAACTTATTCAACTGATAAATACCCAAGATGAAGAATTGATCTTGAAAACTGATAAATCTATTATGGTTATCAGTGAATTAGGAACAGACGAATCTTTTATGGAAGCGTTTTTCGATAAGATGGGTTTTAAAAAGGTTCAGTACAAAAAAGCAGATGATATCCAATCATATAATTCGTGCGATCTTGTTTTATTCGATGATGAAGACGGTTCATTTGACCACAATAAAATCAAGAAAATTGCTGATAAGTTCCCGGCCAGTGCTGTGTGTTTTTATTTTGGTATGAAGATTGAATTGAACAATGAAGAACGTAAACGTTATGTTTTCGCCAATTCAAGGCTTCAACTTTATGGGAATATTATGAATGCTCTTCGGTATCAGAGTCTACTATAATTAATTCTGATTCTTTTCAACTTATTGACTCGGTGGCCCTCCGCCTGCCGTGAGTAGCCTTGGCGTAGCATGGTGTTATCTGTGGTAGAAAAAGTTCTTTGAAAAACTACGATAAAAAGAGACTTAACAGGATTTGGCTTTGGAAAGGCTTGGCATTAAAGGCGTTCAAAGGGGTACTGTCCGAATCATTGACCCGACTACGAGGGGATTGCGAATCATAATGATAATACATTATGTACGTTAAATATAGTCCGAATCATTGACCCGGTTACGAGGGGATTGAGACTCTGCAATCTCGTTCCACATCTCAACACATAAATGTAACAATGAATGACCCGACTATGAGGGGATTGTCTTATCCTGTTGAGGATGAACCACAAACGTTTAATAGCTGAGGACAGTCACTTTTAAAATCTTGTCGATTATGCCCAGTCAGCTGAGCGAGATGTTGTGTATAAAGATGAAAAAAAATATTCAATTTTGTTTGCTCTTCCGGTATATATTTTTTAACGCTTGTTGTATTTTTTCAACAAAACCTCTATACTATACAACCATATCTAATTTTCAAATGAATTATATTGAAAATCTTACCATTATTTCAGGTTTAGTATGGCACAATCATCACCATATGATTTTGATATTTATCAGCCTCGCAATCCCAA
>PIVS01000908.1 GCA_003353855.1 Desulfobacteraceae bacterium | reverse complement strand
TCTTTTCTGCTTAATTCAAGCGGAATTGAAATCATTGCCGGCAGAGATCTTGATATGAACAAAGACCTCAAAGCCACAGGTATTACCAACCTCATCTCATCTTTTATCGGTGTGCCCGCCTCCTATGTACTGGTCAGCCAAACGGCTCTGGCAACCCGTATCGGGGCGAAAAGCAGACGAGTAGGCGTCTTTCACGGTTTGTTCCTGTTGGCTGTTTTTTTTATCGGCGGCACCTTCTTGGCCTTCTTCCCGAAATTTGTAGCCGGAGGTCTGTTGCTGTATCTTGGACTTTCCATGCTCAAGGAGTGGGTAATTGACAGTCGTAAATCCATCCCTGTGTTTGACTACAGCATCATTATCGGTATTATCCTTGTGGTTGAATTTTTTGGTTTCCTGGAAGGGGTGGCCATGGGAATTGTGGCCTCGGCTATTATTTTTGTTTTTCGATATAGCACCATCAACATCATTAAAAACATTCTGGACGCAAGTAACATCAGAAGTAGTAAAGACCGATCCATTACAGACCAGCGATTACTGGACTATAATACTGACCAGCTGGTTGTGCTTCAGTTACAGGGGTTTATCTTTTTTGGGACCGCAAACAGCCTCTATGAAAAAGTGAAAGCTCTGGCAAGCTCCTCAGATAAAACCCTCAAGTTTGTGGTAATGGATCTTGGTCTTGTCCAGGGTATTGATTCCTCTGCCATTAAAAGTTTTGAGAAACTGGCCCAATACCTTGGAAAAGAAAAAACTGATCTTGTATTGGTCAATCTGTCGCAACGCTTACGTATTCCCTTTGAGGCCGATGGGTTTACCAACGAAAATTATCCGCATATGCATGAATATGAAAATCTGGATCATGCGACCGAATTTTGTGAAGATCGTATCATCAAAACTGAATCCCAAAAAATAAAAATTGCCAGACAGGGGAATAAGGCGCAAAGCGATTTGATCCAGGCTGTTTATTCCGACATGATGGCGGCATTGGAAATACAAGTATTATTTGAGACCCTCACAGACCAGATGAAGGACTATCTTGAAAAAATTCAGGTATCTGAGGGGGAGGAACTCTATGCCCAGAAAGCATTATCAACGGATATCTATTTTATCATGAGGGGGACGGTGACATTGTCACGGAAGGACCGTGAGGATCAATCAACAAGAATTAGAATGCTGGGACCCTGGACAATTACCGGCGAATTAGGGGCCTTTTTGGGATATCGTTCCCCCTATACGGCCAAGGTCACAAAGAAAGGGTTGGTGTATAAATTGTCCGCAACAAACCGTGATCGTTTGCTCAATGAGAATCCTGAACTGGC
>PIVS01000907.1 GCA_003353855.1 Desulfobacteraceae bacterium | reverse complement strand
CAACTTGTAATATCTAAATTTGTGATAAATCAAGGTGAATATTTTTTCCCTTAGTTAATGACCGCTAACGAATGGTTCACAACTTTATAATAGACGAGGCAGAATCATTGAACCAAGTATAAACGTAAATGTATTTCAGCGGCCATGGGCGCAAAAGCCATGATCAGGAGCACAGCCATTTTAAACAATAATATTTCAATACACTTAGGATGAATAAATGAAAAAAAATCTAACTTTAATAATAGTGATATTCAGTTTTTTCTTTACCAATTATCTTTTTGCAGCAGACCAGGACCCGGATATAACAAAAGATTATCTTACCCCCCAGCATTACTCAGCGCAATATGGCAAAAAAGCGGGGGCTGAGTTTAAAGTGATTGACGGCTGGTCACAGGAAATTCCAGGGGATCAAATATTATCTCTTACTTGTTATTCAAACGGCACATATTTGACGGGAATCGAGGTCAACTACCTTTTTGGGGGGAGCAGTTCAGCCGGGCAGCAAACAGGCACTCCCATTACTGCAAAATTTGATATAGATGAATACATTTGGGGAGGATTGGTTTATCAGTCAGAGGTCCGTGGCAACCCTGATGCACGTATTACCCAGTTAGCTGTGAGAACAACTAAGGGAAACATTTATGATTTTGGTGCTGGTAATCCCTATAAGATCGCGAGGGGCTTTAATACCGGTGACTGGGGTAATCCTTACAGCAGTGTTGTTGTCGGTTTTTTCGGCAACTACGATAAGCAGATCAGTAATATAGGTTTTTATGTAGCAACGCCTTTGAGGCTGGAGTACCAGGGGCTTGAATTTGACAAGAATGTCAAAGTGGGCAGCGCAGAGCAGGGTTTTTTGGCTGATAGCGTGGGAATAAATGGGACATCTGCAACCCAGGATATGCAGCTTCGCATGACATATAGCGAGGGAGGCAGTTCAACCGACCATTGGTCCAACACCAATGGTGTTAGCTCCACAATGGGTGTAAAAATCGGGGTTGAAGCCAAAATACTGGGATTTGAAAAAGTTTCGGCGGAGTGGTCCTTATCAACAACAAACTCCTTTTCTAACACCGTGGGGGAAAGCACCTCGATTAACTCCACAGTATCCAACACCTCGGTGTATTCACTTAAAGTTCCTGCCAAGACCATCTATGCCATGAAGGGAACCGTCTACCAGAGTACTGCTTGCTTTCCCTATACTGTAAACTTTAAGAATCCCTATGACGGCAAACTCTTTTACATGACCGGGCAGCTTGACAATGCCACATCGGTTTCCACCTATACCCAATGGCTTGATATAGGTTATGTTGATGATGA
>PIVS01000343.1 GCA_003353855.1 Desulfobacteraceae bacterium | reverse complement strand
GGAGGTGATCTTTTTTTTTGGTTTTCCCACAAAATTGACACCGATGATTTCAGGCAGGTTCATATAATAGGGCTGTCCCAGCATCACCGCTTCCGCCTCAATCCCGCCTACCCCCCAGCCAAGGACTCCCAGGGCATTGATCATGGTGGTATGGGAATCGGTTCCCACCAGGGTGTCGGGAAAGGCCAGGGTTCCCTCTGCCGTTTCCTGTGTTGTCACCACGGTTGCCAGGTATTCAAGATTGATCTGATGGCAGATACCGGATTCCGGGGGCACCACCCTGAAATTGTCAAAGCTTTTCTGGGCCCATTTTAATAATTTGTACCGTTCAGTGTTTCTCTCATATTCTTTTTTTGCATTGAGGAAAAAGGCATTTTTTTCCTTAAAATGGTCAACCTGGATGGAATGGTCAATGACAAGATCCACCGGAACCAGGGGATTTATTTTTCTAGGATCGAGGCCTTTTGCATCCACCGCATCCCGCATGGCAGCAAAATCCACCACAGCCGGAACACCGGTGAAATCCTGCATCAGAACCCGGGCCGGGTAAAAGGCTATAAGGTTTGAGGCGGTGGAACGACTTTCATAAAATTTAGCGGTATTTACAACATCTTCCCAGCAAATAGTGCCCGAACCCATATTTCTTGCAAGGTTCTCAACCAGTACCCGTGCGGCAAAAGGGAGGGAACTGATTTTGGACAATCCCATTTCTTCAAGCAATTGGATGTTATGGATGATATAATCCTTGTTCTGAAACGACATGGTTTGTTTGATATGATCTGCAGTCATTTTTTGCTCCTCGAGTTTTCTTTTAGACTTCTTGAAAATATAAATTACCTAGGATATTATTAAACAAGCAATAGATCAAGTCGCAATCATTCAAATCTTTAATTTAAATTGTATATGGACGATAATTTACTCACATTTATCGCCGACACCGAACCTTTGGCTGGAAAGGATCCCAGGCTGTTATGGAAGATGATGTGATCCATTGATGTCCGGAAAAAGATAAGAGTAGCTGCCAAAGAAAACATCAGGCTTCTTATTGATCAAGTGTCAAAAATGAACCCGATGCAAGGCAGTGTCTGAAAGCAGGAATGGATCAGTTTTTAACAAAACCGATCCATCCTGAAAAATTGATTAAATGCCCTTGCAAAGGCAATGGGCATTTAATCAATTATTTTACTTGGCTTCTTGCTGGGCCCTTAAATCTTTTCTTAAAATTTTGCCCACATTGGATTTGGGCAGTTCCTGCCTGAATTCCACTTCCACGGGCAGCTTGTACTTGGCAAGCTTTGTATCGCAATAGTCAATGACTTCCTTTGCTGTCATTTCCTGTCCTTCTTTAAGGACGACAAAGGCCTTGACCGCTTCCCCTCGTTTGGGATGGGGGATGCCGATGGAGCAGGCTTCCAGAATTTTCGGATGCTCAAACAAAACCTCATCAATATCTCTTGGGTAGACATTGAATCCGCCGGAGAGGATCATATCCTTGATCCGGTCTACAATATAAAAGTACCCGTCTTCATCCATTGTTGCCACGTCCCCTGTAAGCAGGAATCCGTCCTCGGTCATGGTTTTCTTTGTCTCGTCCGGTTTGCCAAGGTATCCTTTCATGACCTGGGGGCCGCGCACGAGCAGTTCACCGGGTTCTCCCACGGGCATTTCCTTGTCAGGGTCCTCAAGGTGAACGATTTTACATTCAGTATTGGGAATGGGGATACCGATACTGCCATATTTTCTGTTGCCTTTAAAGGGATTGATGTGGGTGACAGGAGTGGATTCGGTCATTCCAAATCCTTCCACAATAATGGAGCCGGTTTTTTCCTGGAAATTGTTAATCACTTCTATGGGCAGGGGTGCACTGCCGGAAAAACATCCCTTGACAGAACTCAGGTCGGTGTGTGCCATATCCGGATGGTCCAGCATCCCGATATACATGGTGGGGACCAGGGGAGCAAAGGTAACCTTGAATTTGCTGATGGCTTCCAGCAGGGGTTCCGGCTGGGGTTTGGGGACCAGAACATTTGCCCAGCCCATTCGGACGGCAAAATTCATGGACACGGACATACCAAATACATGGAAAAAGGGGAGGGCACCCAGCATGACCTCAGCCCCTTTTGGAAATTCGGGAAGCCAGGCTTCTATCTGTTGAATCTGGTTGGAAATATTTTTATGGGTGAGCATGACCCCCTTGGATACGCCGGTGGTGCCGCCGGTGTACTGGTACATGGCCACATCCTCCATGGTGACATCGGCCTGGGTGTAGTCCGGGGCATGTTTAGCAATGAGCTCCTTGAATTTATACAGATTTTTTGCGGGTATTACATCGGCTGCCAATCCCTTCTTTTTGGCAACCAAGGGGAACAGCAAACGTTTGACAAAGGGTAGATAGTCGCCAATGGATGTGTAGACAATGGTTTTGATATTGGTTTTATCCCGAAGTTTAACCATTCGGTTGGCCAATAGATCCAGGGTGATTAAAATTTTTGAGTTTGAGTCTGTGAACTGGTGCTCGAGCTCCCTGTCAGAATAGAGGGGGTTGTTGAGCACGACAATACCGCCTATCCGGAGGGTCGCATAATAGGCTACAGCACAGGGAATCACATTGGGAAGCAGGATGGCAACACTGTCTCCCTTTTGTATTCCGAATCTTTTGAGTACAGCGGCAAATCGTGCCACCATTTCATTAAATTCCGTGAAGGTCAGGGTATATCCCTGAAAAATAAGGGCCGGGTTGTCAGGGAAGTTTTTCGTGGATTCTTCAAGGTACTGGGGGATTAAAATATCCTCGAATTCAACATTTTCCTTGATACCCGGCTCATAGGAATTTAACCACTTTTTTTTTGAATAAATACTTTGGTCAGACAAGATCATCTCCTTTGCTGCAGTTTATAATTAAAAAAGAGACTTCGTGATCTTGATAGAAGGAAAACATAGTTTTTGTCAAGGGAAAAATAAAAAATATATAAACATTGTTTTTTTTACTTGAATTGGATTTTTTGCAAAATACTTGGGTGTGGCGCTTTTTACCGAGCGAAACCCCCTTGAAATGCCCTGTGTGTTTATGATAAGTTGCCGCCCATGAAAGTTATAAAAATTGGCGGCGGGTGTCTCAAAGACGGCCAGGCTGCAAACGCCATAATCAAATTGATTGCAAAAAGGGGAAAAGGGGATATTTTTGTCCTTTCTGCTTTTTACGGGGTAACCGACATTCTGATTTCAGGCATTGAAAAAGCCCTCGAATCGGAAGCAAATATTCCTCTGATTATCAATGGTCTGAGAACCAGGCACAACCATATTATAAAGATACTGATCCAAGAAGAGAGACCAAAGAAACAATTGTCCAAAAGCTTAAGGGATGTTTACAGAAAGCTGGAACGGTATTACTATGGGATCAACTTTACCCGGGAGGCCACCCCCAGAATGCAGGATATGATTGCCACCTTCGGGGAGAGGATCTCGGCGCTTATTCTTTCAAAAATACTTCTGGCAAAGGGACTTGACGCAAGTTTTGTTCTGCCAGAAGAGTTGGGGATCATTTCCGACGGCAAATTCATGGATGCAACGGCTGTCATGGACAAGACCCGGCAAAATCTTGTGGCCTGGATGGCTGCCAATCACGGGCCCCAAAAAATCTTATTTGTACCTGGGTTCTACGGTGTCAGTGAAAAAGGAGATATCACCACCTATGGAAGAGGGGGGTCTGATTATTCAGCAGCGGTTGTGGCTGCTGCCGCAGGGGCAAGTGTGCTTGAAATCTGGAAGGATACTGAAGGGTTTATGACGGCAGATCCTGACAATATCTCCCATTGTAAACTTATTCCTGAGCTTACCTATGAAGAGGCGGCAGAACTAGCCTATACCGGGGCGGGTATCCTGCATCCCCGAACAGTTGAACCCGTGCGAAGCGCCAATATCAATATTGCCATTAAAAATACCTATCACCCGGATGCCCGTGGGAGCCTGATTACCCAAAATGGTATCACCACCCCTAATATTGTGAAAAGTGTATCCTATACCGTTGATGTGGCGGTGTTGAAAATATATGCCTCAGGGGTGGGCGCCCGGTATGGTATTTTATCCCAGATCACTGAAAGTCTTGCCAGAGACGGCATCAATATCAAATCAGTTGTCACCTCCCAGACCTGTATCAGCTTGTTATTATCCAGAAAGGATATTGAAACGGGCCACAAAAGCATTCAGAAAATTAAGCCCTCACCCTATAGAAAGTCAGTTGTTATTGCGGATGTGGCCCTGGTGAGCATTGTGGGAGAAGGGCTCCATAAAAATAGAGGTGTTGCCGCCAAATGCTTTACTGCTGTTTCCAATGCCAATGTCAATATTGAGATGATATCCTTTGGCACATCCAATGCGGCATTGTATTTTTTGGTAAAGGAAAAAAGCCTGGACAGAACCATCCAGGCCTTACATTCCATTTTTTTTGATGAATAGATAAAAAAGTGAGAGGTAGTCTTTAACTCAATAAAGAGCTGCTTCTTTTCTTTTTTGAAGAAATGCTCTGACCGATGATCCAGCCCAGTAAGAGGACGCCGACTCCTGCCAGGAACCATTTAATCATTCCGGTCTTGAACATATGGCTGGTCTTTTTTTCCAAAAGAGCCAGTTTATCAGACAGAAGAGTATTATTTTCTTCAAGAACCTTGTTTTTCTCCACAACCTCCAGAATATTTTGGGATTGATCCTGAAGTGTGCTGTAATCGGTCCGGCTCTTTTTCAATTGGCTTGAAAGGGCGTTGTTTTTATCCACGACCTCTTTAAGGGTTGCTGCCACGGCAGCAGCTTTTCCTTCCTGATCCGATTTCTGGGATCCAAGTTGGGTCTTGATCTGGTCAAGGGTATTTGAAAGTGTCCCAAGCCTGGTTTCCAACCTTGCCTTTTCTTGATTTAATTGTTCAATGATTTTGGCTTTTGGTGTTTCAAACACAACAAACTGCTTGTCAACCCAGCCAGTATCTCCCGAGGTAAGCTCAACTTTGTAAAATCCGTTGTCTTCTTCCAAAATAGCTAAAGGGGTATTGCTTTTCAGGGTTTTCAATACGGGAAAAGAGGTCCCAGGACCTTGTCTGAACGTTAAAATCAGCATATCGGAAACATAACCGGTTCTGGCCTGGGAATAGGTAGGGATAGATAGGAACAAGATTGCCAGTATCCCTAGTCCAGTGAAAAATTGTTTCATTTTTTATATTGCCTTTTAAGGTTTTTTAGTTTTATTTTAGTATTTATTTTTTTGATTCAATAGCAATCCTTGTGCAATTTTACAATACCTGGGAAATTAATCCGTAAAAAAAACTTGCCAAAGTGCGTGGAACAAAGGTATCAACAGACTATG
>PIVS01000342.1 GCA_003353855.1 Desulfobacteraceae bacterium | reverse complement strand
CACACGACTCTGGCAGATAAAATATGGGCTGTTGAAAATGAGATGCTGATGCAGGCGTCTATAAAATGCAGAACCACGCGTGAAGCTGCCAAGTTTTTGGGGATCAGTCAGCCCTCTGTAGTCAGGAAATTCAAAAGTCATGATATCTCTATTACAAAAAGTATACAATGATCCATTATTGGATCAATCGGACCAATAACACCATTTTATAAGTCTTTTAATTGATATTGATTTGATTCATATTTAAATCATAACATATATTATATTATTTCAAATAGTTAAATAAAAAGTTTGATTCAAATATGAATCAAATGATATATAGCCATACTAACTGCTTTTTTCAACAATAAAAAACCTCATCTTTTTCAGGTAGTTAAAACATAATTCATCTTATCGGCATAAAGATTGCTGTATTCAATAGTTGGATTACAGCGAGATTCATATGAACTACAAAAAGGATGGTTGAATGAAAGGTAAATCATGGAAACCCTGGGCCTTATTATCCCCCTCTTTAACAGCTATTTTTTTTCTCCTTGTGATTCCGATCTGTTTTGTTGTTTACAGCTTCTGGCTTCGTGCCCCTACAGGGCAGGATATCCCGGCATTTCAACCGGATAATTAATCTAAATTTTTATCCGGTGTTCATAATATTAATCATTTATAAATAGGAGATACGATGAAAAAATTGCAACTTTGTTTGGCCACTATTCTGGCAATGACCTTGGCGGTGATGTTTACAAATGTGAGCGCAGTAGAAGCTCGAACCTTGGATGAAATCAAAAAAGCCGGCGTCTTGAAAGTAGCCAATTCTGGTGCTTACCCTCCGTTCAGTTTTGTTGACAAGGGTGGAAATCTGGTAGGGTTCGACGTGGATATTGCCAAGGCAGTTGCCAAAAAAATAGGGGTAAAAGCTGAGGTTATGTCAACACCATGGAACGGTATTATCGCCGCCCTGGTAGTTGGTAAATTTGATACTTGCATCTGTTCCATGTCAGATACTGAAGAGCGCAGGAAGGCCGTCGATTTTACGGGTTCATATTATTACAGTGGCCAGAGCCTCTGGGTAGTCAATGATTCCAAGATCCAATCGATAAAAGACCTCAAAGGCAAAAAAGTCGGCACCGTACTAGGCGAGACCTCAAACAAATGGGCGGTGGAAAACGGCAACTGGACGAACATGACCTACCAAGGATTGCCTGATTTACTTTTGGCCTTGACCACGGGTCGCATCAACGCGGCTATCAGTGACGATGTTCCTATTGCACTTGCCGTAAAAAAGAATAACTACAAGATCCGTATGGTCGAAGCAAAAGAACTTCAGAGATACCCGGCAGCCTTTAGCCTCCAGCAGGGCAAACCAGAACTCAAAGCCGCTCTGCAAAAGGCATTGGATGAAATCAAAGCTGACGGCACTTACCAAGAAATCGTCGCCAAATGGATCGGTCATGACATTAGCAAATAATGAATGTGCCTGACCGGCAGATTTGTGCAGCGGGGTCTGTTCACACCGATAGAAGGACAAGCATATTTTACCAGAATTTCAATTGGAAAGATCAACCCCGCGCAGTCAATTTTTACTCATATTAAGTCGCTCATTTATGGCAGAAAGATGGAGCTAACATGGATTATCAATTGATGTACGATATCACCCCCCTCTTGCTTAAGGCAGCCTGGGTAACACTCAAGGTCTCTTTCTGGTCTTTTTGGCTAGGATTGATCGTCTCTTCGATCCTGGTTGCAACCAGATTATCAGGAATCCTTATCCTGGTCTGGTTGTCTCGGGCCTATGTCAGTTTTATTCGGGGCACCCCATTTTTTGTTCAGCTCCTGGTGATGTACTACGGGACGCCTGCCTTCGGTATTGAACTCGATGCCTATAATGCTGGTATTATTGCCATCGGTTTTAATATCGGGGCATACATGTCCGAGGCGATGCGTGGTTCGATTCTAGCTGTCGACCATGGCCAGAACGAGGCTGCCCGTAGTCTCGGATTTTCCGGATTTTCCACCTTTTTATATGTCGTCCTGCCCCAGGCCGCAGGTTTGATGATTCGTTCGGTTGGCGTATTAACCGTTATAATGATCAAGGGTTCATCCCTTGTCTCGATCATATCAGTGGTGGAATTAACTTACCAGGCACAACGAATTATAGGTTCCACCTACAAACCGCTTGAGGTCTTTGCAGTGGCAGCGGTCCTCTATCTGATAATCATCTACGGAGTGAGATATATTATAGATCGGTCTTATGATCACTATACCCGTTATCTCCATTGAGGAAGGCAATATGAAATTAAATTTCGTTCCTGTATTATCTTATTTTGACAGTCTTCTGGCAGGTCTCTGGTGGACCATCGTTCTGGCGGTAAGTGCAGGAATCATCAGCGTGATTGGCGGAATACTCATCGCCACCATTATAAATTATACGAGCAGAATTGTTACCGCCCCTCTGCGATTTTTTGTCTGGCTCTTTATGGGCACTCCCCTGCTCCTGCAGCTCTGGCTGCTTTACCATGGATGGGCGCAATTGAATATACTTCTGCCTGCTATGTTTATCGGCATTTTCGGCCTGGGTTTACACTATGCTTCCTATAACGCCGATGTCTATCGAGCCTCTCTGGAAACCATATCCCATGGCCAGTACGAAGCAGCCCGGTCCCTTGGATTCGGCCATCTAAGGACCCTTTTTTTGATCATTATCCCCCAGGCCATGTACCGATCCATTCCACAACTCGGTAATAACCTGATTATCATGGTCAAGGATACGTCCATCCTATCGATCATCGGCATTTCTGAAATGGTACTGGCCGCTCAATATGCGATTTCAGTCACTTATCGACCCTTTGAGTTTTACATTACTGTGGCACTTATTTTTTACGCGATCAACCTCATTTTGGAGTCACTGCTGAATCACTATGAAAAGAAAAGTTTAATCAAGCTATAGGGTCATATTGGGTACCGGATAATAAGCATTCATGGGTTTGCATGTTTTGTCACAAAGAGTAAAAATTGGAACCATCAAGAGGAGGAAGCGTGATCAATAGCAAAGAAAAGGCAATGGTAGAAGTCATTAACGTCAAGAAAAGTTTTGGTGATGTTCATGTTTTGAAAGATATTACTCTTTCTGTTGAAAAGGGAAAGATTATTTCCATTATCGGCCCGTCTGGCTCTGGGAAAAGCACCTTGCTGCGCTCGGTGAATCATCTTGAAACCATTGACGCCGGCGAGATCTGGTTCGATGGGGTCCAAGTGAACCAACCACAGTTGAAGGGACGAGCCTTTGAAAAACATATCAATCGTATTCGTCAGAAAATGGGGATGGTTTTCCAGCAGTTCAACCTATTTCCCCACTTGACCGCCATCGAAAACGTCACTCTTGCGCCTATCAAGTTGAAAAAAATGGCAAAGAAGGAGGCCAGGGAACTCGGCCGCTACTTCCTTGCCAAGGTAGGTCTCACCGACAAGGAGGTAGTGTATCCATCCAAACTCTCTGGTGGACAAAAACAAAGGGTGGCAATCGCCCGCGCCCTTGCCATGGAACCTAAGGTCATGCTTTTTGACGAAGCCACCTCAGCCCTCGATCCGGAATTGGTTGAAGAGGTCAACCAGGTCATGAAGCAGCTTGCAAAGGAGCATATGACGATGCTGATAGTGACTCACGAGATGAATTTCGCTCAGGAAGTCTCTGACAGGGCTCTATTCATAGATGAAGGGTATGTCGTTGAAGAGGGAGATCCGAAGATGCTCTTTAATTCTCCTACCCAGGAGAGAACCCAACTTTTTTTACGCAAAATGCTGACCGAATGATCTCTATATTCGGGACATTATCGTAAAAAAAATAACAACTGAACGATTGTGGATATATGCAACAGGAAAACGCAGATTGCTAAACGTTTAAAAGTGAGAGAAGCTTGAGCGATAAGAATACAGCTAAAACAGAAAACCGGAGTTTTTTGCAGATAAAAAAAGAGCTGGACTCATCCAAGGGTTACCTCATTTTTGAAAATGATATAAACCAATCTGATGAATCCCTGTTTTCTGAAACACTTCAAATCTATCACTACCTGGAAAAACATCAGATGAACTGGCAAAAAATTTTGGATAGCGGATTGGAACGGGAGTTTTTAATCATTCAGACCGAACCGGGAAAAGAAGATGATGTTCTCGGCAGGCTGATGGCATATCACCTGCCAAGCGACCTGGTCTATTATGTATATAAAGCCGCCACCTAAAGTTTCTTTCAATCGGATAAAAAAGAGAACGGCTTGTGGGATAATGTGTGCAAAGCAACCCGGATATTTAACGGGATTTCAGTTGAAAAAGTCCTGTAATCTATCCCGGGTTAGATGCCAATTTTAAGGAAGACAGATATGAAAGACAATTTAAAAAAAGAGATTACTGTACGTTTTATTCATTCAAAAAAGGAAGTCACCATTCCTTTAGGCCATCTGATTGACAGTACAGTAGAGTTTTTGGAACTGTTCCAGAACAGCGCGTTTGCACCAATGAGTTTCTGGGATCAAATCGGCAGTGGTTCAGGTACCGGACTTTTTTCAAACCTGCTCATGGCTGCAGGCTGTGAAAATGACCCGTATAAATTTTTTAACGGTATCTTTGATATCATTGCTCAAGGAGAAGGCAGAAAAGTAGTATTAAACACACTTGAGATACCCCATGCCTTGTCTGTACATTTGCTGGAACAGGTCATCCCGGGAAAAGGGTATATTTCCATTAAAGACACCCATCAACTTGAAAAAACCACTCATATTGAGGTTCCTGAAAAGGATCGGAAACAACTCCAACAGGTGATTGAAACTTACCCGGTAAGGTTATCGCGTCATACCATTCGTCAGATGATAGTTTCAAAGGATGTGGCGTATCAGTATTTGCCCTTTGTTGATGAACTGGATTCAGGGGGCCACACCAATACCTGGATCGGTCAGTTTCATGATGGCTTGTTAGAGCAGATGTATCAAAACCGTGTCATCTTTTTATTAAACATGGCCTGTCCGGTTTATTGCCGGTTTTGTTTTAGAAAACATAAGGATTCCAGGAATGAAAAGAATCCCAGTGTAGAGGGTGTCAAAAAAGCAGTTCAGCATGTAAAGGACTCTCCGGGTGTTAAAGAAATCGTGGTGACAGGCGGTGATCCTTTTATGAACCGTGCCAATATGGCGGCCACCATTGACGGGCTTATGCAGGTAGAACATGTCCAGACCATTCGGCTTGCCACACGATCCATTGCCTATTATCCAGACCTTTTTCTTGAGAAAGAGTCGGCTTATTTGAAGTATCTCAAACAAAAGAGCTTTGAACTCCAGCAGCACGGTAAGCGCATGGAAGTGGCAACCCATTTTATTCATCC
>PIVS01000906.1 GCA_003353855.1 Desulfobacteraceae bacterium | reverse complement strand
CCGGTATATAAAGCCTCTTGATCATTTTTTTTAGCATCAAAATGGATAGGTACGTCCAAACTCAGATGTGGGGTATTTTTAAAACCTGGTTTTGGGGCAAAAGTAAATCCCTGATCACACCCGGGTCTTTCAATACAGTAAAAACCAAATGATTTTGCAAATTCTATAAGTTCATCATGTTTTGGGAAGGTCGTAAAATATAAATATTGATAGTCATTTGTATCAGCGTAATCAAAGATTGATTTTAATAGAAGTTCACCATATCGATATCCATGCTGAGTTTCAGAGACCTTAAATGTGCAAAGTTTAAGGACTTTGCCAGGTTCCCCCGTTGGTAAACAGTCTTCTTTTTTGTGGATGCAAATACCTGCTATGTTGGAAAGTCCTTTATCATAAATTACGTATGCATCCCGGTGTTTTCGTTTGCATTTCTTTATCCAATGGTCGAATTCTGGATAATAATCTTGTCTAAGTGAATCAAAAATGGGGTCATATTCATCTAAGCCGTATACTCTCTTTGATTCAACGGATGGCGGCGGAGGTGGAGTCTCATCAAAGAAATCTTGTAATAAAGCGATGGCATCTCTGAGGTAAAGAACCCTGGAATGAAGACCGGCTCGTTTTGCCTTTTTATGTATTCCTTTATCTTCCGTTACAAGATAATCAACAGCATCTCCCTTTACGGATGCCAAAAAACAATTATCAACATAATCATTTGACCCAATGTCTGGTGCCCCTACATCAGAAACATCCAGAATTGAAATATGTGGTGGGGAGTCGATATGATTATACCGTTTGATGACGGTTTTTCTTAGACGGATTCGTTCTTCATTTTTATCTCTATTGAAATCATACTCAACAGCAGGGTGAACAAAAATAATACTACCGGATTTCTGAACCAAACTGTGGAATTTTAATGCTAACTCGGTATTAATCTCGAAGTCGGTTAAAGCACTTGGTTCTAAAGGGATGATTATATTTGTATCAATCAGAATATTCATAAAAGAATTTTAAAACCCGCATAATCGAGGTGATGTCTATGGCCATTGCAGCAACCACGACAGTCAGCATGGGCGTTGGATAAAACTAAAAGGATAAACGGGATAAAAATCAATAGTTTTTTCACAATGTACTTCCTCACCTGGATGCCTTATTGAACTTGGTCCACTGGTTATATCCAACTTCTGGATTGTTCGACCTAAACTTTTTCGACCTGTGCGGGTAGATTTTTGAAAATATAAGAGCCGATAGTAATAATATTGTCAGCTAAACATAAAAATTGTAGACAACTGCTTTCCTTTTTGAGATGTAAAGCTATACAGA
>PIVS01000905.1 GCA_003353855.1 Desulfobacteraceae bacterium | reverse complement strand
AACTATTCTTTACATCATGAATCTGCTTAAACGTCTTATTTCTTCCACCGATTTCAAATATCATATCCTGAACCCTGAAGTCTCCAATATCTGAATAATAAATTTGGGAAAAACAACCGACAAAAAAGGTTTCACGCACGGTTCCGATATTGGCATCAACACCAAACTCTTCAGAAAATGAATAGAGAATATTCGTATTATTAAATAAGCAGTTTCTCAGGTTTCCTGGAGATCTTAGTTGAATATTTTTTAATGGAATGAAAAATTTTCGTGTCATTCAAAATATCCAGATATGTATTCAGGGTGGGCGGCGTAATCCCTAATGTTCTGGATAACCTTGCAATATTCACCTTATAGGGCACCCCGGATTCAATAAGCTTTGCATCCAGGGAATATTGTGCAAGCATCTTTTTTTCACTAAGTTCAAGAAATTCATGAAAACTTAATGTTTCCATATGAATTGTTACGCATCTTCTGCTCAAATCATATTTTTCATATAGAATATTCAGCATGGATGATCCACCGAACCGGATCATCATCTCAGGAAATGAATCATAAATATTTTTTAATTCCCGGGCCCAGTTTTTATATTTATGTATTTCATCAAATACAATAACCTTCCCCCTAGGATTGAAAATTCATCCGCCAGATCATAAAGAGTTGTATCTGCAATATATATGTCATCCGCACTTACGTATAAAAACTCGCTCATACTATAATTTGTTTTAATATATTGTAAAAGCAATGTTGTTTTACCAACACCCCTTTGACCAATAATTCCGACAAGTCTGTTGGGAGACAATACTTTCTTTAAATATTTTTCCCGGATCAAAACTCTCTTAACAGGCCTGAACCGGCAAATGCATTCTGTTTCCAGCAAACCCCCATCAAGAATTTTTATCCAGACGGTAGCGTATGGATCTTAAGCTAAGCTTTAAATAGTCTGCCGCCTTGCTTTTATTGCCGCCGGACAGTTCCATGGCCTTTTTCAGGTAGGCGTTTTCTATTGTTGCCAGGATCTCATCCAGGTCAACCCCCTGCTCCACATCTTCCAGGTCAAAGCGCTGCCCCTTGATCCCTTCGATCCAGCGACGCTTTTTGTGCATGGAAATGGTCAGGCTTTCCGGCAAGATGATATTGGTGGAGGAAAGAGCCACGCTTCGTTCGATGAGGTTCTCAAGTTCCCTGACATTGCCGGGAAAACTGTATTTATTTAAAAAATCAATGGCATAGGAGGACAGCTTTACGATATCCTTTCCCATTTTGTCTGAATATTTTTTTGCAAAATGGGCGGACAAAAGTTCTACATCCCCTTTCCTGTCCC
>PIVS01000904.1 GCA_003353855.1 Desulfobacteraceae bacterium | reverse complement strand
CCTGAAATAGTTGCCGGAAGGGTCACCTGATAGGTTGCAGCCTCGAACTGGTCCCCGTATTTGGGGTGGGATATCCATTTGCCGGTAAGGGTCAGGCTTTCGCCCTGGGCCACCCCGGCCAGATGTCCCACAACGGTAATGGGATCATGGATTTTTGGGACCCGTATTTTACAGACAGTATAATGGTTATCAGGATTCTGGTATGTGAGCCGGGATAAAACCCCTTTGACGGTGATCATACAGGTTTCACGTGCTGGATGATCCATTGGGCCGCTTCAAAGAGATCTTTTCCATAAAAATCAGGAATTATGCCTTTGTCTGCAAGACTTTTTACGGCCTTTTTCCCATTGCCCGTGGCAACCAGAAGATTTTTAGCACATCCGGCCGAAAGACCGCATTCAATGTCCTTGGCGCTGTCCCCCACCATAAGCGAATGGCCGGGATCCATGCTGTAAGCTGCTATGGCCCGGTTAATAAGCCCGGGAAGGGGTTTTCGACAATCACATCCCGCATCCGGGGCATGGGGACAAAAAAAAATATCGGTGATATGGCCGCCGGCCTCTGCCACCCCTGTTTTTAATTTGTCAAATATGGCAGCAAGCACCTGGGGCGTTACCATTTTCCGGCCGATGGCCGACTGGTTGGTTATCAGGATGACATCAAACCCGTGCCGGGTGAGAAGGGCAATGGCCTCGGGGCTTTTGGGAATAAAGTGAAACGCGTCAGGGGTTTTGATATAGTCGGGGGAGTCCTGGTTGATCACCCCGTCCCGGTCCAGAAAAACAATATACTTCATTTTTCGTCCTTTATTCTGCAACGGCAAAGGTCTGGGCAAACCCTTCTGTTAGGAGTTTTTCGCTGAATTGGTCCGCCTCTTTCAGGTTGGTGAACTTACCGATTCTGACCCGGTAAAAACGGCCCCGGTAATCCTCATAGGGAATGATATGGGAATTCAGATAGGTGTTAGACAATTTTTTCCGGTAATTTTCCGCATTGGTCTTTACCTTGAAAGCACCCACCTGGACCGTAAAATTGCCCTGCCAATAATCAACCGGTTTAAATGTCACGGGTTCCCGGGTTTCCTTTGAATAGGAAATTGCCTTTCCAAGGGCGGTGACCTTCACCCGGGCCGTACCCGGACCCACCATACCCAGTTTTTTGGCACCGGTATAGGACAGGTCAATGATCCGCCCCCTGACAAAGGGGCCCCTGTCATTGATCCGCAGGGTGACTTCCTGACGGGTATCACGGTTGTATACCTTTACCCAGGTCCCCATGGGAAGGGTCTTGTGGGCAGCGGTCATGGCATACATATTATAGGTTTC
>PIVS01000341.1 GCA_003353855.1 Desulfobacteraceae bacterium | reverse complement strand
CTGAGGTTGACATCCAGCAGCTCAATGACATTTTGTTTTTCCTTAACAGGCGCATTGATGGTTGAGGCCACCATGTCTGCCAGTACATTGGGCTCCTGGAGGGACTTGATCATGTGTCCCATTTCCGAGGGCAATCCCGGAGAAAGGGCGACAATCTTTTCATATTGTTCCACGATATTGGCCATGAGAGCCCGGTTTTCTTTGTGCCGGTCTGCATTTTTGCTTCTCATGACCTCAATTTCAGCCTGCATATACTGCTTGCCCTGGAGGAATTTGACCACCTTGAACCGGTTGAGTCCCTGGATGAGCAATTGGGCCTTTTCATCCTCCATTTTGGACATTTTTAAAATCATGGCCACGGTGCCGATGCGATGAAGGTCATTTGCCGTATGTTTTGAGTCCAGGTCAGATCGTCTTGACAATAAAAGTCCCAGCATCCGGTTGCCTGCCATGGCTTCATCAATCAGCTCAATGGCCTCCTTTTGAATCAACACCAGGGGCAGCACCATCTTGGGAAATAAATTGGTGTCAACAATGGGTAGAACGGGAATTTTTTTTGGGATGCTGTCGGTTGTTATGTTGGCTGAGGAATGTCTCAGGTCATCCATTCTGGTTCCTTTTGGAAGGTTGCCTTAAGTAAAGTCTAGGGAAACATTACTTTTTTGCTTTATACTTTTATTGAAAAGTTTTCCCAGGGTTAACTCCAGGAACCCGTTGGAAAATTCGGCCGATACCTTTTCAACATCAATGACGCTGGGTAGATAAAGGACCCGTTCAAACAGGCCAAACTGGATTTCCGCAAGCCGGAAGGTGGCCGTTGGATCCGGGTGATAGCTCTTCCTGCTTCCGGAAATTTTAACAGCCTTGTTATTTACTTCAATAATGATATCCTCCCTGTTAACCCCTGCGATTTCAGCCTGGATAATAATTTCATTTCTTGTTTCAAATATATCCATCTGGGGTTTCCAGATACGTTTTGAAAAACAGAACATGGGGTTGACCGATTGAAACATCTGCCCAAAAGATTTCTCTTCTGATGCATGTGTTTCAATGTCATCCCCAAACCGGATTTCTATATGTTCCATAAAAAACACTCCTGATGATGCTGTTATATCGATCATCTGACGATCCTTAAAAAATACCATTTGAGTGCAGGATTGTAAAGTGCAATTAAAAATCCCCCTGGAAAATGAATAATTTACCAAAGAATATTATAATTTGCCTTGGGTAAAAGAATTAACAAATCTTCTTGTCAAGAATGGTTCTGACCATCTTGGAAAATTCATGCAGGGAAAAGGGTTTTTGGATAATTCCCTGGCATCCCTGATCTAAAAGTATTTCCAATCTTTCATCCGCTGCATACCCGGTTGTGATAAGAATTTTGGAATTCTTACTGATTTTTTTAATCTGGGTAAATGCCCTTTGGCCGTCCATTATCGGCATGATCAGGTCCAGCACTACCAATGAAATTTGATCTTTGTGGGATTGGAATATCTCAACGGCTTCCAGCCCGTTCCGTGCAAGAATGGGTTTGTATCCCAGTTTTTCAAGGAAATTTTTCCCCACATTTAAAATTTCTTCATCATCATCCACCATCAATACGGTTTCAGATCCTTTCAGCATTGGATTCCAAGAGGGGGGCTCTTGCTGAACCTTTTTGATACTCATCTTGTTAGAGGCAGGCAGACAGACCTTAAAGGCAGACCCTTTTCCTTTTTTGCTCTTAACCGTGATGAATCCACCGTGGTTTTTTACAATACCGAAAACAGTTGAAAGCCCAAGCCCTCTGCCTTTGTTGTCTCCGATCTCCTTGGTGGAAAAAAAAGGATCAAATATTTTTTTCTGGGTTTCTCTATTCATGCCAATCCCGTTATCTGTGATCGATATTTCTATGTACCGGCCCGGGTTAACCTCAAAGGGATACCCATGGTCATCTTCGATAAAGGAATTTTGGGTGCTGACAATCATCTCACCTGCATCGCCCATTGCCTGGGAGGCATTGACCAGGAGGTTGAGACAGACCTGTTCCATTTGGGAACGGTCCCCGTCTACCATATGAAGCTTTTCTTTGTAGGATTCCCGGACGATGATATTTTTTATGGAGGGCTTGAATATGTTCAGGGCCATTTCCAACACCTGGTTGACATCCAATTCTACAATCTGATATTTGCCGCCCCTGGCAAACCCCAGCAGCCGGCCTGTCAGATCTGCAGCCGTATCCACCAGTTTTCCTATTTGAAGGGTATGGGAGGCAATTTTTTCCACAGCTGTCATATCGATACGCATCAGGGACAGATGGGCCTGTATCCCCATTAAAATATTATTAAAATCATGGGAAATTCCACCGGCCAGGACCCCGATGGCCTCCATTTTCTGTGCGTGTTGAAGCTGGATCTGGAGGGATTTTAATTCAGAAATATCTGTTACAACGATCATTGTTCCTTTTTCAGGAGCCCCGGGATACAGGAGAGACGCACGAATTCGGCAGTCAAAGTCAGTGCCGTCTCTTCTGGAACACTTTGTTTCAACCACGCCAATACTAAATTTTTTCATGCCATTGGTAAGGGTTTGCTTTACCCGTTCATATTCCTCTCGACTGGGATGCAAAATTTTGACATGTTCCCCCTCAAGTGATCCGGCTTCATATCCCAGCATCGCATAAAAATTTTCATTGACCCAGCCAAGGACACTGCCCTTTACAACCCCGAGGCCTGCAGGAGAAGACTCCAGAATAACCCTCATCTGTTCAAAAGACAATTGTGCTGTGTCAAAGGATGATGGGATGGTTTGGCTTAAGGATATTCTGCCGGATTCCAATGGTTTGGCAGACCCCTGAATATTATTTTCAATACTGTTTTTATGATATTCCTGCGCCATAAAAAAAACCCTGGTTTTTTTCACAAATTGACTGGAGGTTGACTAGCTGTTAAGTATAGCAGACTTTTTTTCATAATACTAAGGCAAACAAAAAATGTGTCATAAAAAAAATCTGCTCTCTGTAATAACCTATTTCCCGGCACTGATCAGCGGACTCATGCTGACGGCCTCCTTTCCGGATACAGAGGTGTATCCTCTTGCCTTTATCGCCCTGGTTCCCATCATGGTTTCCATTCAATCCATGACACCAAAACAATCATTTTATGCCGGATTTGCGGCGGGATTCTGTCATTATATGACACTGATTTATTGGATTGTCCCCACAGTGACAACCTACGGGGGACTCCATCCCCTGCTCGGGCTTTCCACCCTGGCCCTATTGTGCCTTTATCTTGCCCTCTATGTTGGGGGCTTTGCCTTTTTAATGAAACAACTGGATCCTCCGCAGACTGTCATGCCCATCATGGGCGCCTGCCTCTGGGTGGGGCTGGAATATATCAGGACCCATGCTTTCACCGGGTTTCCCTGGGGAGTTCTGGGCTACAGCCAGTATTCAAACCAAACACTGGTCCAGATAGCTGACCTGACAGGGGTTCTCGGGATCTCTTTTTTAATAGTGCTCTGCAATTGTGCCCTGACCCAACTTTTCTTGTATTTTCGCCCATCAACTGGCCCAAGGCTGGCCCCGGGTCGGGCAATCCTGACCACCATTGGTTATACCCTGGTGCTCGTGGCAGCAGCTCTGGTTTACGGCAGCGTCAGAATCCAGGCAGTTGACGACTTGATTCTAAATGCCTCAAAGCCAAAAATTTCTGTTATCCAGGGTAATATCAGGCAGGATGTCAAATGGGATAAGAGGTTTAAAGATGCCACCATCGAAAAATATGGCAGCCTTTCTCTTGGGGCTGCCAAGACAAATCCCGGGCTTATCATCTGGCCGGAAACAGCCCTCCCTTTTTACTATGGGGCTGATACGGAGTATTCCAATCGAGTGGATGTTTCCATAAGAAAGGCCAAAACCCATTTTCTCATTGGCAGTCCTGCCTATGAAAGGGGCAGGGAAAAGATCAGGTTTTATAACCGGGTCTATATGCTCAATCCCCTCTCCCTTATAACCGGCACCTATGACAAGACCCATCTGGTTCCCTTTGGCGAATATGTCCCTTTGCAAGCCTATTTAAGGTTTTTGGGAAAGATCACCCAGCAGGCGGGTAATTTTAGTGTTGGAGACAAAACTTTTATCCCCCTGGCCTTTAATGACCACAAAACAGGGGTGCTCATCTGTTTTGAAATCCTTTTCCCCTCCATTGCCCGAAAATTTGTCAAAAACGGGGCAGACCTTTTGACCACCATGACAAATGATGCCTGGTTCGGGTATACCTCGGCCGCCAGACAGCATTTTTCCGTTGCCGTGCTCCGGGCGGTTGAAAACCGAAGGAGCGTTATACGGGCTGCCAACACCGGGATATCCGGGTTCATAGATCCTGTGGGCCGTGTCCTGTCCGAGACCGGTCTTTTTACAACTGCGGCCATTACCCGGCCCGTGCCGGCCCTGGTAGAGATCTCCTTTTACACCCGTCATGGAGAGGTTATCGGCATGGCCGCACTGGTTGCAATCTGCCTTGGTTTCATGGTAAAAGGAATAAACAAAATCTTTAGGAGAATCCAAAAATGAGTGTTGATTTAAAACAGACCATTTCATCCATTTACGCCAAAGCAGACAAACTCAGGGAGTATCTTTGACCTCCCCATAAAGGAGAAACGCCTTAGGGAACTGGAACATTTCATTGCCAGGCAGGATTTTTGGGATGATGCAGACAAGGCCACGAATCTTTTAAAAGAGCGGACAACCCTGTCCAACCTCCTTGAGAGCTGCCAGTCTATTTCCGACGATATTGAAGAGGCCGATCTGCTGCTGGAGATGGCCCAGGAAGAATCGGACAAGGAAAGCGAGCAGGAGGTGGCAGTCCTTGTTGCGGCCCTTGAAAAAAAAATAAAGAAGTTTTCCGTGAACATTACCTTGAACAATGAAGATGATGCGCGGGATGCCCTGGTTTCCATTAATGCCGGAGCCGGCGGCACCGATTCCCAGGACTGGGCTGAGATATTGTTCAGGATGTACACAAGGTGGATTGCTAAAAAAGGATATAAACTTACTATTATTGATTATCAACCCGGTGATGAGGCAGGGCTCAAAGGGGCCACCCTCCGTGTTTCCGGTGAAAACTGCTATGGATTCATGAAGGTGGAATCCGGGGTTCACCGACTGGTTCGCATATCTCCCTTTAATTCCAATGGAAAACGTCACACCTCCTTTGCCTCTGTTTTTGTTTATCCTGAGCTCAAGGATGAAATTACAATCGACATTGATGAAAGTGAAGTTAGGATTGATGTCTACCGGGCCAGCGGTGCCGGGGGCCAGCATGTGAACAAGACAAGTTCCGCAGTCCGTATCACCCATCTGCCCACGGGGGTTGTGGCCCAATGCCAGCAGGAATC
>PIVS01000340.1 GCA_003353855.1 Desulfobacteraceae bacterium | reverse complement strand
CTGCCTTCTTTCTCATTCCCCTGGATTTGTTCGAAAAGAAGCCATAGTAGCGAACAGTGTGTTCATATCTACTGGGAATATGTGTTACCAGTCTGGCAAGCCAGTCCAAAGCGTGAAAACTTCAACATTGGTATTATTGTTCATATAAAAACGATATTTCCCACTTAAAACAGTTGCCCAGCCAAGGTATTTATCCACCCGTATTGAAGGGGCAAATGACTGAACACCGATGTCAGTATTATCATAATACCTGATACGTCCATGAAGTGCTGTCTGGTTGTCGAAATACCGGCTTATCTGAACAGCAATAGTATTAGAGGTAAAGTTGTTATCCACATCCTCTACCGCGACCTCTGGCTCTATATTTACCGCTGGTTCGCTTGTTGTCTTTTTATCGATATCAGTGATAACTGTCTCGTACTCCACAAACAGGGCGGTATGCGATGTCAAAACCTGTCTTAACCTCAAAATAATATTCACAGCTGTTATTTCGCCCCCAAGAACTTCAGCATCATCGTCACGAAAAAAATAGTGTCCCTCTGCGCTGACAGATGTTGTGGAACCGAAGTCAAGACTAACACCCGCGCCGGGTTTATAAGTATAAAAATCCCGGCTATCACTGATAATTTCTCCTTTAACAAAGAGCGTCAACATATCACCGTACTTTTTGGAAATTTCACCATCAATCAGGTGTTGGGTGATATCATCCAGGTCCTCCACGGGAGCGTCCGGGTCAACCGGGGCATCCGGGGCATCCGGGTCCGCTAAGGGAGCATCCTGAGAATTAAAAAGTTTCATGTATTTATACAAAAAACTCGCAGCAAGACCATTTTCAATAACATTGGCATCAAAAGCCGGATCTATCGGATTCCAGATAACCCATGGAATCCCTGCAGTGAGTGTCCCCCAGGGGCAAATCCATATCAATATCATCACTGCCATCAGGGTCGTAGGACGAGAACCCTGTCAATGTCATTAACTCATTTGCACTGGCAACAATATTGGCGAACGGTTCTTTAAATTCAACAGCAAACCCTGCAATGGAAACCGGCGCTGAGTTTACACTGGCAAGTGTAACGACACAGCTGGACTCAGAACTAAGTCCCCCTTTGTCTGTAACAGTTAAAAGAAATTCCAGTTCTTCAAAGTCAGTCGAAATACCAGGTGCAATAAATTCAGCATCCACGCAATCTGTACATGAAAGTGTAACGTTTGTCCCACGGGTCTGACTCCAGGAATAAGAAGCTATATCATCTTTGCCATCCGGGTCATCTGAAAGCTCTCCGCTCAGGGTAACCTTAATAGCTTCTTTTATATTATTATTCGGATTATAACCGGCACGGGCTATCGGTTTCATGTTGCCACCGTTGGTTACAGTGACAAGGCAGCTGTCTGAAGCCTGCAGACCGTTACATGTAATTGTTAAATCAAATTCAAGTATCATGCCGCCGACATCAACACCAGGTGCTGTAAATGTTGGAGACGCAGTTGTGTCGTCTGAAAGAGTTACAGTCTCAGCACCACTTTTCTGCGTCCACTTATATGATGTTACCGGAGTTCCCTGGTCAAAACACCTTGAGCTGTCACCACTAAGGGTTACGGTTGATCCTTCTACGACTGTCTGATCATTACCCGCATCCGGTATCGGAGTCTTGGAAAGGACATTAACAATACACTCATCTGTATCGGTTTCACCGGTGGTGTCTGTCACGGTTAACTGGAATTTCAGGGACTCACCATTTACACCAACAAGGGGTGATAGAAATTCAGGATTAACGTCGGTAGCATCAGATAATGTTACCGGTGTACCAACACCGATCTGGGTCCATAAGTATTTCTCTATTCTGTCACCCGGGTCATTCTCTTTAGATCCTGAGCCATCAAGCCGGACTATTACATTTTCACCTGATTCCTGATCATTGCCTGCATCGGCAACAGGTGGATTCATTGTATTTTGAACTGTTACAATACAAGTATCCGTATCCGTCGCCCCGTGGGTGTCCGTTACCGTCAGTTCAAATTGAAGTGTTGCCCCATTGATATCTGTAGAAGGAGTTGTAAAATATGGCCTGTCAGATTTGTCATCGGAAAGCGTTACACCTGTCCCGCTGGTTTGCCGCCAGAAATATAGGAATTAACAACACTATTGCTTCCCAATTCATTTTTCGTGGATAACCAGTATGTAAGATTAAGTCGTGTTCGCCATGAACTACCATTTAAAGCATCCCAGTCTGAAACATCAGTTAGAGCGCCGACAATATGAATTTTATTATTGAATTCAGGGGTATTCCATATCCCTTCCAGGTGAGTCGCCTTACCCGGACAATACCCTCACCAGGTTGCCGCAATTTCAAAGATCAGATCCTTGCCGCTATCAACAACATCATAAATTGAATTACTGACAGGTGTACTGCCGTCAGATTCCAGTCAGGTATAATCATTCACAACATCACCAATGCCATACCCGGCGTGTGCGACTGCTGAAAAACCGCATAATAGAAAATAAACAATAGCAACTGAAAAAAACTTCATAGCCTGTTAATCTCCGTAAACTGATAAACCTTAATTAATAAAAAACATGCCAAGCGCATAAAACATGTTTTTTTAAATAAACATTTAAAACCTGTAATTTATCTAAGCATTTCCTGTGCCATTTTAATTCAAATTCCTCCGAACCTGCGCAACAATGAGAAAATATTGCAATTTAATGCAGTTACCCGAAGCTGAATTCATATTTGACATATGTACAATAAAATTAAATAGATAGCGACCACGCCATATATCAACAACGAGTCGATATATCGCCACGAACATTACAAAATCTAAATATTCAGGCAGGTATGGTAGTCGGTTTCAAGGTTCTTTGTTCATGGTTGGATTCACATTTTGAATATAATGATTGACACCCTTAATTTTGTTTTGTACAAAACTATCTATGAAAACAGATAATAAAAACTTTTTATATAAACTTAGTAATCTTCGCAAATCGGCTTTTTCATTTCTTGAATCTGAAATGGCTAAAAGCGGTATCACTGATGTTCCACCGTCATTTGGAGACATTCTGTATATCATTCATACAAAGGGAACCGGGTATATTAAGGACATTGTAGCCAGCTCATATAAGGATAAGTCAACGGTATCAAATATTATTAACCAACTTGAAAAAAAGGGCTATGTTGAAAAGATCCCTGATATTGACGATGGCCGACGGGTAAAAGTCAGGCTGACGGATCAGGCTACACAGTATATTGATGAAATGGCAGAAATATCAGGCAGACTTCAGAAAAAACTCTTTAATAATATGAGTAGTGAAGAGCAGGATATTATGTTTTTACTGATTAATAAAGTTGAAAAAAACTTAAAATTTTAGTTTTGTGGGAAACTTACCAAACAATTCCAGGAGAATGTATGAGCAGGTCAACCACCTTATATAAATCAGAAGCACTTAATATTCTTGACACTAAAAGTAAAACAAGAGCCAATCTATTAAAAAAATATCTACCGAACACTATAGATTCAATACGATTTTACCATTTTACCGGAAAACTTGCAGCCCTGCCTTTCATCGGTCGTTTTATTAAAAAAGGCCTGTATCTTTATTACAGACTAATGCATACCAACTCTCTTGTATTCCCACTACACGAAATGGAAAAAGCAATTGAGACAGCTGTCGACATTTATGTCGATCCCTGCCCCTGCAGGTTAATTGCTGAAGAAAAGGCATGTGATGCACCTCTTTATACCTGTATGCGAATCAACCATACTGCATCAATTAGAAAAAAGATGAAAGGGTCAAAGGGACTGTCCAAAGAAGATGCCATTGGCATTCTCCGGGATGCGTATCAAAAGGGACTTGTACTTTCACTTGAATCCTGTATCCAACCATATCAGAACAATATCTGCATGTGCTGTTCATGCTGCTGCATTGCAATGAAAATGAGATATGACTACGGCATTGATATTTATAATTCCGGCCCGTATATTCCGGTTTCCGATTCAGAAAAATGTAAAAACTGCATGAACTGTGTTGAAAAATGCCCTGTTAAGGCTATCACTATTACCGGGAACATAATGGAAGTTAACCTTGATAGTTGTCTTGGTTGCGGGCTATGTTCTGCCTCATGCGATTCTTATGCAATTAACATGAGTTTTGAGCCGAAGCGGGTAAGAAATGAGGTTGAGCCCGGCAGGATCAAGCTCCTTTTATATCTTGTTTATATCTATTCTGTTATGATTCCTTCAGTTATGCTTTATAAAATCACAACCGGGAGTAAGCAGGAGCATATGGATAAAGCAAAACCAAATGCTAATGACTATTTTAATGAAAACATGCAGTAGTAAAACTGGAATGAACTATGGCTTTGATAAAAAAAATACACCACCAGGAAGTCGAAGGTGTAAGGTTTGGAAAGTACAACCTTGCAGATAACAGCACCACTGTCATGTATAGTTTAGGCAATACTATAATCGATTCAGGGCCACCGAATCAGTGGAAAGATGTAAAAAATTATCTATCAGGAACAAATTTTAAAAAAGTCGTTCTAACCCATCATCATGAAGATCACAGTGGTAACAGCGCCGGAATTTCAAATTATTTTGATGTTCCGGTTTTCTGCCATAAATTCGGAATTGAACCGATAAGAAAAGGATTCCCGCTAAAACTCTATCAAAAAATATTCTGGGGAAGACCAAAGAAATTCGATCCCCTGCCTATGCCTGATAAAATTGATGCAGGGAATGGCCATATTCTCAAACCGATTCATACTCCGGGTCACTCTCCCGACCATGTCTGTTTTCTAGAACCGGAAAAAAAATGGCTGTTTACCGGCGACCTTTACCTTGCAACCCGGCCAAAACTTTTCAGGGCTGATGAAGATCTTGCCGGTGAAATTGAGAGTTTGAAAACTATTTTAACCTATGATTTCACGACAATTTTCTGTGCCCATAAAGGGATTGTTGAAAATGGCTATGGAGAACTTCAGAAAAAGCTTTCGTATTTCAATGATCTTGTAAATAAAGTACGGGAGATGAACTTAAATGGTGAAACAACCCTTGAAATTACGCATAAACTCTTCGGTAAAAAGGACTCGGCGGGCATGATTTCATTCAGGCATATATGCTTTGAAAATCTGGTAAAAGAATGTTTAAAAGTAAAAGCCCCATAGTTATCAAAAGGAAATATCAACTATTGCATTGTTTCGCATGCATTTTTGTAGGGTTCAAGTGAGTCCATTATATACTCACAGGATTTATTCGTGTTGTGAATAATTCGATATAATTCACCTGAAGATTCAAACTCTGCGATAGTTCTGTTCAGCATTTCTACTAACAGCTGCGAGCCAGGTCTTTTTTTAGAAACAGCATAATAAAGATAAT
>PIVS01000903.1 GCA_003353855.1 Desulfobacteraceae bacterium | reverse complement strand
CAGGTTTAATCATCTGCCGACATTGAAAATAGATGCGGCCAAAAAACTTGCCTTTGTCTATAAAGGGAAAAAATATTACGGCGTACAGGGAGACACAGTTGCCAGTGCGCTTTTTGCAAATGGGGTAAGGATATTCGGCAGAAGTTTGAAATATCATAGGCCAAGGGGACTTTACAGCCTTGACGGCGAATGCAGCAACACCTGCATGGAAGTAGATGGTATCCCCAATGTCCGGTGTGAAAACACCCTGCTTTGCCATGGGATGGTCGTAAAAGAGCAGAATGTCAAAGGCTCTGCAGAAAACGATATGATGGGCTTTCTGGACAAAATGGACTGGATGATGCCTGCGGGATTTTATTATAATGTAATGCACAAGCCCGCAAAGATCTGGCCCTTGGCAATGAAACAGATCAGAAAAGCTGCCGGACTTGGCAAAATCAGTCCTGATTTTGAAATGCCCGGAAAATTTGACGAGATCTTTCTGAATACAGATGTGTGTGTCATAGGTGGCGGGCCCTCGGGGATGATGGCAGCCCTCGCCGTGGCGAAAAAAGGACTGAGGGTTATCCTCATGGAGTCCAGGCCCTGGTTGGGAGGATTTTTCGAGTATAGGTCAACCAAGTATAAAGAGGGTCAGGCACTCAGTGAAAGGGCTCTTGATCTTGCAAATGAAGTAAAGGCCCGGGAAAATATCCGTTTGTTTACAAACACCTCCTGTGTGGGAACTTATAATAACAACCTTATCACCGGATTTCAGATCGGGAAAAAAGAGGATGTTTTTGATCAGCGGTATATTGAAATAAGAGCCAAAAGTGTGGTTGCTGCTGCCGGATGTATTGAAAGACCCTTGATTTTTGATAACAATGAAAGACCCGGGGTCATGCAGATCGGGTGTGCCCTGCGCATGGCCAAAACCTATGGGCAGCTGCCCGGCAAGCAGGCTGTTTTCAGTATTGGTCATGATCTTGGTCTTGAAGCTGCCCTTGAACTCCATGCCCTTGGCCTTTCCATTGCCTGCCTTGCTGATATCCGGGAGGATGGCCAGGATCCTGAGCTGCTGAAAAAAATCCAGGATAAAAAAATACCCCTGCTCAAGGGGTGGGTGGCAACAAAGGCCCATGGTAGAAAAGTGGTACAAAAGGTCAGTCTTTCCAGCATTGGCGGCCAGATTCTTAAAAAATTTGACTGCGATCTGATTGTGGCTTCCGCTGGTATGACACCTGTTACAGGTCATATCACAGTGGCCCTTGGCACCCTTAAGTATGATAATTACACCGGTTTTTTCCTGCCGGATGTAATGCCTGAAAAAATGCATGCAGCAGGACGTAT
>PIVS01000902.1 GCA_003353855.1 Desulfobacteraceae bacterium | reverse complement strand
AGAAAACCCACCCACAGCATCGGATATCGGCTTTCAGATCTGGACCACATGCTGATCACAGATATTGATAACACCCTGCTGGGAGGAGATGAAAAAGAGATTGCCGCCCTGATGAACCTTTTGGAAGAAAACCGGGATCACATTGGCTTTTGTGTGGCCACGGGCAGGGGTTTGGAATCTGCCCGAAAGGTTTTAAAGGCCCATGGTGTCAGGACACCGGATATAATCATCTCCTGTGTGGGCAGTCAGATCAATTATGGGGACGCCTTTTACCGCGACAAGGGATGGGAGACCCATATTTCAAAAAACTGGAAGCCCGGCCCCATGGCTACCTGCCTTGAAAAAATTGATTTTATCCACCCCCAGGAAGAATCTTTCCAGGGCCAATATAAACTCAGCTATTATATGAAGCCGGGAAAGGATCGTCTGGCCCGGATCCACCATGTACTGACCCAAAACCGCTGTCTTTACACCCTGATTTATTCCCATGAAAAATACCTGGACCTGCTTCCCTACCGGGCATCCAAGGGAAAAGCCATCCGGTACCTGGGCTACAAATGGGAAATCCCCCTTAAAAATTTTTTGGTCTGCGGCGATTCAGGCAATGACGAGGAGATGCTACGGGGGGATCCCTGTGCGGTGGTGGTGGGTAATTACAGTCCGGAACTTGCCTCCTTAAAATCCAGTAAAAAAGTTTATTTTGCCGACAAATCCTTTGCCGGAGGAATCGGTGAGGGAATTTCTCATTATAATTTCATCCTTCACGCAAAGGGGTAAATATGGTACTAAAAAATAAAATTCAGCTGATTACCTACCCGGACAGCCTGGGCGCCAACCTTCCTGAGCTGCACTATGCACTTCGAAAATATTTTTCAAAGGCCATAGGAGGCGTCCATCTGCTGCCTTTTTACCCCTCTTCCTCGGACAGGGGATTTGCCCCCAAGACCTATGATGAAGTGGACCCGGCCTTTGGCACCTGGGATGATGTGGAAAAGATCGGCCATGATTTTGATCTCATCATTGATTTCATGGTCAACCATATTTCCCGGCAGTCTGTTTTTTTCCAGGACTATGTTGATAAGGGCCCCCTTAGTGAATATGCAGACATGTTTTTAACCTTTGACAAACTTGCACCCGGCGGATTTGTCCCGGAAGATGATCTGAACAAGGTCTATACGAGAAAGCCCCGCCCGCCCTATCAGCAATTGGAGCGCCCCAACGGGACCCTGGAAAAAATATGGTGCACCTTTGATTACGAACAGATTGACCTGGACTACGATTCCCCTAAGACACGGGAGGTGATGCGCAAATTTCTCATCCGCCTGGCCAGGAA
>PIVS01000901.1 GCA_003353855.1 Desulfobacteraceae bacterium | reverse complement strand
GCAGCCGTTTTTATCTTTCACCGGGCCAAAAAGCTGATAGGTCTCGCGGGATTTATCAATCCCTTTGGTCCAGTCATTTTTATCAATTGTTATGAATTTCATTGTATGCCCTTTTTATTTACTTGATAAAATCATCAGGATCTTCCGGACTATAGGCATCCAGAGGAGGACGTTTGGTGATGTCAAGGCCTGCTTCCCAGCCAAAAAGTTCAAAAGCATCTTTGTTCAGCTTTCTGGTAAAATCCCTGACATTGATCCCCATGGGGCAGGCTTCAACACAGGCGCCGCAATCGGTGCACCGCCCTGCGCAATGGAAGGCTCTTAAAAAGTGAAAGGTATCCACATCTGTCTTGTTCTGTCCCTTTCCTACCCACTGGGGGCCGGACTCGTCCACAAAGCAGGTTGGACAATAGCACAAGGGGCAGGCATTTCTGCAGGCATAGCACCGGATGCAATTTTTGGTCAGTTCCTCAAAATGCTGCCATTTTGATTCAACATCGAGGGCTTCAATCCTGTCCACGTCGGGAAAGGGTGATTCAAGCACTTGTTCTTCAACCAATTGTGCTGCCAGAACATCGTAGATCACTGGATTTTTATGGGTGCAATAGAGACAATTTTCTCTTAAATAATTCTTTTTTTCCAGAGTTTTTGTCTTTGATGATGATGTGACGGTCAGGGTATCTCCCTTCTCTGCAAACCCTGTGATTTCATCTTCAAAAACAGATGCAATCTTTACCTTGTCCACCATTCCACCACAGGGAACCCCAATAATATAAACCTGGTCGCGCTGCAGTTGATTCTCAACGATATGGGTAACAATATTTCTGGAATCGCATCCCTTGGCAATAACTGCTATTTTACCCTTTTCCTTGGAAGCATAATTGGCAAGATTCAGTCCGCATGTTGAATTAAAAACAAGTTTTTGGGCATCTTGTTTTGATTGTATGGCAATAGGACTGGTTGCCATGGGAATGGTTCCCTTTGCAAAACCAATCACTTTTTCCACTTCCCCTTTTTCAAGGAGGTCAGCAGAAAGCTCCCTTATTTTTTTAATACAGGTATCCATAAAAATAACCTTTTTAATTATAGTCCTTTACAAATTTTTTAGTGGGCCCCAGCGCTCTTACCTTCTCGGAAATTTCACTGACCACGTCAACAAACTTGGTGGCTTCAGCCGAAGAGATCCAGGAAAAATGCAGCCTGTCTCTCTCAACGCCCATATGTTCCAAAAGATTGCCCATTAAAGCAAATTTTCTGCGTGCATAATAATTACCATCCAGGTAATGACATTCACCGGGATGTCAGCCGGATACCCAGACTGCATCTGCACCTTC
>PIVS01000339.1 GCA_003353855.1 Desulfobacteraceae bacterium | reverse complement strand
CCCTCTTCAGTTACAAGGATGGTCTGTTCAAACTGAGCAGACAGGGAACCGTCATTGGTCACGGCTGTCCATTGGTCTTCCAGAACATGGAGCTCTTTTTTACCCAGGTTGATCATGGGCTCAATGGTGAGAACCATACCCGGCACCAGGGTGACCCCTTTTCCCGGGGTTCCAAAATGAAGGACCTGGGGTTGTTCATGGAAATCAATCCCTACCCCGTGGCCTACAAATTCCCTTACAACTGAACACCCCTGGGCTTCTGCATAACTCTGGATGGCATGACCGATATCCCCAAGAGTAGCTCCCGGGGCCACCGCCTCAATACCTCGCTTTAAAGACTCGGCTGCCACAGAAACGATCTTTGTGGCATCGGGGGATGGGGTTCCGACAAAAAAGGTTCTGCTGGCATCGGCATAATATCCGTCAAGAATAGGCGTTATATCCACATTGACAATATCTCCGTCGGAAAGGACGCGTTCCCCGGGGATCCCGTGGCAAATCACATCATTGATGGAAACACAGACACTTTTGGGAAATCCCCTATAGTTCAAGGGAGCCGGGATTGCACCTGCTTTAATTGTTTCCTCGTGTACAAAGGTATTGATATCATCTGTTTTTAAGCCTGGTTTGATCATTTTTTCAACCCGGTCCATGATGGACATGAGCAAATCTCCGGATTTTTTGATGCCTGCAATCTGTTCAGGATTTTTTAAAATAATATCATACCGGTTTTTATATTCATCCCGAATGGAAATTTCTTTTTTTGCATTTCTACAGCAATTTTTATATTTTTTCCCGCTCCCGCAGGGGCAGTTATTGTTTCTGCCAATTTTTACCGACTTGTTTTTCATCTTTTTTCAGCTCCCAAGGGGTGGCCCCATAATGAGTGAGGGTATGCATTTTCAATCCGGATGGTAATAAGATCGCCAATGGCACTATTTTCTGAAGGAAAGTGTACAACCTTATTGGATGCACTTCTTCCTGTCATTTGTTTCATTTTATCAGATGTTTTTTTGAACCCGTCCCGCTGTTTTTGACTTTCCCCCTCCACCAGTACCTCAACCTGTTTTCCCACCAGAGCTTTGTTTTTCTTTTCCGTATATTCTTCTTGTAATTCCAAAAGCCGGTTCAGGCGAATCATTTTTTCCTTTTCTTCCACCTGGTCGGAAAATTTGGCTGCCGGGGCCGAAGACCTGTCGGAATATGCAAAGGCAAAGATGGAATCAAACTCAACTTGTCGCAGTAATTCCATGGTATCATTGAAATCCTCGGAGGTTTCAGAGGGGAATCCCACAATAATGTCCGTGGACAGGGCAATGTCGGGGCAGGCAGTTTTCAAGGCCTTAATTCTTTCAATATAGGTTTCCCTCGTATACCCCCGGTTCATTTTCTTTAAAATTTTATTGGAACCCGATTGTACCGGCAGATGAAGGTGGTTGCACACCTTGTCAATATCACGGATGGCATGGATCAATTCCATGGACAGATCCTTGGGGTGGGAGGTGGCAAAACGGATCCGGGCAATCCCCTCAACCTTACTGACTTTTTCCAGTAATTGGGGAAAAGAGATCCCCTCTTCCTTGATCCCATAGCTGTTGACGTTTTGACCCAGCAGGGTGATTTCCCTGATACCATTGCCGGCCAGGATCTTGATTTCATCCACAATTGCGGTGTGACTGCGGCTTCTTTCCCGTCCCCGGACATAGGGCACCACGCAATAGGTGCAATAATTATCACACCCCTGCATGATGGTGATAAATTTTGAAATCCTATTCTCATCAAAGCCGGATTCACCGGATTTAGTTATATCCGAGGCCTCAAAAATCATATCGGATTCCTCAATATCCACAATCTGTTTTTTGCCTGATTTCAAGGCATCCAGATGTTGTCCAAACCTGGAAAACGCCTGAGTCCCCAGAACTATATCCAGGTGGGGAACCCTGGCAAAGGCCTTTTCCCCTTCCTGCTGGGCCACGCAACCGGCCATCACCGTTATCAGGTGGGGTCGTTTTTTCTTTTCCCTGGCAAATCTGCCTAGAAAACTAAAGGCTTTTTCCTCGGCCTTATGACGAATGGAACAGGTGTTGCAAACCACGATATCTGCCTTGTCCATCTCATTGGTCATTTCAAATCCATAGGAGGATAAAATACCGGCAAGCTTTTCAGAATCATAGACGTTCATCTGACAGCCGATGGTGTTAATATAGGCATACCCTTTATAATTCATTAAACAAAAAATCCTTTTTCAGATCTTCAATGATTCTGAATGCTGATTCGGTTCGCTCCGGTGCGATGGCAAGTTTTATATGGCCTGTTTTGGGGTTGATGGTGCTGGCCACAGCAATACCTTCATGGGCTTCAAAAATAAATTTAATAAAACCGATCCTGGTTTTATCCACCATATATTCTTTAAGTACGGTCTTCATCAATAATCCATTACATTTCTTAAATCATGTTATATATCATTATTAGCCATCATTCCTCAAATGAATTTTTTATGTACCCCATGTTTTCTCAATAATTTTCTTGTTAACCGAAATAAAGATTACAGATTTAAATCTATTTTCAATTCATCTCCAGGGTGATAATTTGACTTTGCCAGGTATAGCCGATATATACCCTTGTTAATTTAATGGAAACCATACTCACATATTCCCAGACTGACCCTGACGGGGTTAAAAACGATGGGGTCAAAAAACTTTCAAAAGAGATTGACTGTCACCCTGTTATTGCATCCCTGCTTTATGCCAGGGGGATTCAAACCCAGGAGGAGGCAAGCTTCTTCCTAAATCCCACCTTTGAACAATTAAAAAGTCCCTTTAGTCTGGCAGATATGGACAAGGCAGTTGAACGAATCCACACAGCTGTCTTCAACAAAGAAAAGATAATGATTTTCGGGGATTTTGATGCAGACGGGGTGACAGCCACCTCCCTGCTCCAGGATTTTCTCTCCCATGTGGATGCCGATGTTACCTGGTATATTCCCCATAGAATAAAAGAGGGTTACAGCTTTCACCCCCACCATGTTGACAGGGCCGTTGAAATGTCAGTGGATCTTATTATAACAGTGGATTGCGGTGTAGGCGCCTTTGAAGCTGTTGATGCTGCCAGTGATGAAGATATTGATGTCATCATCACCGATCACCATGAACCCGGAGTTTTTCTACCAAAAGCTCTGGCAGTGATCAATCCCAAAAGAGATGATTGTCCCTCGGGTCTGGATTACCTGGCCGGCGTTGGCGTTGCCTTTTATCTGGTCATGGCCCTTAGAAAATATTTCAGGGACAAAGATGTCTGGAACGAGATTGAAGAACCCAATCTTTTAAGGTATCTTGATCTTTTTACCATTGGGACCATCGGGGATATGGTTCCCCTGGTCCATGACAACCGGGTGTTGTGCATGGCCGGATTAAAGCAGATGCGCCTGGGAGAAAGACCGGGTATTCTTTCCCTTTCAAGGGTTTGCCGCATCGATATAAAACAGATGGATTCAGATGATATTTCCTTTAAACTTGTTCCCAGGATAAATGCCGCCGGCAGGCTTTCCCATGCCAGAATTTGCGTCAGTCATTTAACCGCTGCCAATCTCTATGATGCAGAAACAACTGCCACTCTCCTTGATGAACTGAACCTGAAACGGCAGCAGATTGAAAAAGAGATTGTATTAAATATTGAACACCGCCTTGCAAGGGACCCTTCCCTTCTGGATCATCACCTGCTGCTATTATCCGATTCCCGATGGAATCCATCTGTTCTCGGCATTGCCGCATCCAGACTCTCCCGAAAATATGTCTGCCCGGTTATTTTATTGTCACATTCCGAAACCCAGGCCGTGGGGTCCTGCAGAAGCATCAACAATATCAATATCCACCAGGCCCTGGCTGAGAATGCCCACTTACTTGAAAGATTCGGCGGCCATACCATGGCTGCAGGACTTACCTTGAAAAAAGAAAATATTGACAAGCTTAAATCCGGAATCCTTGCCCACTTAAAAAAACAATATATTGAGGATGATTTTTTAAAAAATTTCACCATTGACGCAGAACTTTCCTTTGAAGATATCACTTTTGACCTGGCAAAAGAAATTAACGGGCTAAGGCCATTCGGCATGGCAAACCCGGAACCTGTTTTTCTCTGCAAACGCCTCAGGGTTGTTTCTTCTCACATCATTGGCAGCCTTCATCGAAAAATGATATTGCAAAACGCCGTCTCCCCCTCGGACCATCGTGTTGAGGCGGTTCATTTTAATATTGGAGATACTAAGAATCCGCCGGAGTATTATGAAAGAATGGTTTTTAAGCTGAAAATAAACAAATTCAAACCCAATGCCGCACAAATAATTATCGAGGACCTTTAGATTTTTACTTGAAAATCTGTCTACTTTTATACTATAATACTCACTTAGCACTTAATATTTTTTTGTTAATTTAAGGATAAATCAATGGCCAAAAATTTTTACACCGGAAACAGGGAAGCCAAGCTTCTTTCTAAAATCGAATCCTCAAAAGAAAGAGAACGATTCAAAACCATAAGCACCATTCGAGATAACATTGATTTGTTCAGCAACAAAGTGTCCATGAAACTTATTGAATCAGGGTTGATTGAAACCGTCAGCAAATCAAGTATTGAAAACCAGATTGTCCGCTGTCTGGACACCCTTTGCAAGGCAGAAGATTTTGATATTGATTATATGGTGGCACCCTTTCGAACACTTATTTCCAATCCCAATATAGCCTGTCTTTATTTGACGGCTTTTATCGTGGAAAAACTGCTTAACCACAAGGACGTCATTGATGTGTATGGCAGTGATGAGGATATTTACTATTGTATTCAAAAAGAACTGACCGCCCTTATGGCAAGCGCATAAGCCCTTTTTAACACTCAATCTCCAAAAGGCTGTTTTTGCGGCTCCGTTCAGGAATCCATCTAACGGCCTATTTGTGAATGTGGGGATGTTTTCCATGCTTATGGATATGTTCATGATGGTGAATATGAATTTCATCATCTGTTAAAATCTTGCCTTTTTCCATGGAATATACATTATTGGTAACGGCGTTGAGAAAATCAAATTCATGGGAAATCACAAAATAGCTTATATCCAAATTATTTAAAATATGTATCAGCTTTTTTTTGACGGCTGTATCCAGCCCGGCAGTGGGTTCGTCCAGCAGAAGAATCGCAGGAGACATGGCCAGAACTGCTGCCAGGGCAACCAATCGCTTTTGGCCACCGCTCAATCGATGTGTCACGCTCTGTTCAAATTCTTCAATACCAAGATTTTTAAGGATTGTTCTTGATGTATCAATGGCCTCTTGCCGTGAATAACCCAGGTTCAAGGGTCCAAAGGCCACATCATCCAAAACCGTGGGACAAAACAACTGATCATCTGAATCCTGGAATAAAAGCCCCACC
>PIVS01000900.1 GCA_003353855.1 Desulfobacteraceae bacterium | reverse complement strand
TGATATTTCTGACTTTGTCATACAGGTCTAAGCGAGCTTGGTCCTGAAGATCGGGGTCAGAAATAAATACGGTTTCATATTTCCTCATTTTGTCTCCTTACGGATATAAAGCCCCGGCATCTGACCGGAGCAAGGATTAATGTTTCATACAAACACCTGCCATTCAGGTATTTGTAAAAACCATTTTGTATATCATTATACCTCCCCCGGGTCAAGAAAAATTGGCAATAGTTTTGTCTAAAATAAAAAAGCTTATTATTGAATATCATTCAGGCTTAAGCCCAATATTGTATTCTTTCATTTTTTTATACAGCAGTGTCCTGTGGATCCCCAACAATTTTGCCGCTTTTGCCTTGTTGTAATTTGTCCTGGCAAGAGCCTGATAGATCACTTTTATCTGGGCTTGATTCTGAGCGGTTTTAAGTGTTTGTTTTGTTTTTTTTCCAGCAGTATGCGAAACAAAATCCAGATTAAAAGGCAGATCGCCCTTGTATATTGTATCATTGTGGGATGAATACATGGCCCGTTCCAGAACATTTGATAATTCACGGGCATTTCCAGGCCATCCATATTTTTTTAGTTCTTTTACTGCATTTTTTTCTATCTGCATTTGCGGACGATTGGCGGTCAGGGCCATTTTTTGTAAAATGTGCCTGGCAAGGGGGATGATATCTTTTTGTCGTTCTCTTAACGGCGGGATATAAATTGGAATAACATTGAGGCGATAAAACAGATCTTTTCTAAATAAATGTTTTGCCATCAACTCTTCAAGGTTTTGATTTGTTGCGCAAATCACCCGGAAATCAGATCTGAGGATATTAGTACCGCCAATTCTTTCAAATTCTTTTTCTTCTAGCACCCTGAGCAACTTGGGCTGCATTTCAAGGGGAAGGTCGCCGATTTCATCAAGGAATATGGTACCAAAGTTAGCCAGCTCAAATTTACCCGGTTTTCCCTTGGCTTTAGCCCCTGTAAACGCGCCTTCTTCATATCCGAATAATTCCGACTCCAAAAGATCTTTTGGTATGGCAGCACAATTGATTCGCACAAATGGGTGGGATCTTCTTTTGCTTGCATTGTGAATTGCCTGGGAGAAAAGCTCCTTGCCTGTACCGCTCTCTCCTGTAACCAATACGGTTGAATCATTTAATGCTGCATTTTTGGCTTCGTCTTTTAAATATTTTATTTCATCACTTTTTCCAATAATACAATTAAAGGTATATTTTGTTGAGCGAAGGTCAAAGAGTTCCTTTTCAAACAATTGAACCTTTGATTCAAGCATGGACAGTTTCGCTGCAAGCTCTTTTACTTCTTCTACATTCTGGAACATGACCTG
>PIVS01000338.1 GCA_003353855.1 Desulfobacteraceae bacterium | reverse complement strand
CAGGGACAGGCAACAGACATACAGATTCAGGCCAACGAAATATTGAGAATGAAAGCTACCCTGAACGAGATTTTATCAGTTCATACCCATCAGGATGTTGAAAAAATTGCCGCAGATACGGAGCGGGATTTTTTCATGTCCGGTGCCGAAGCTAAGGCTTACGGGATAGTTGACAGGGTTGTTGCTGACAGAAGCGAATTGGAAAAAGAAACCGAGGATGCTTCAAAGGAGTCGTAAAACATGGCCAAAAAAGAAGAGCCCAATGATCAGTTTTTCTGTTCTTTTTGTGGGAAGAATCAAAAAGAAGTCAAAAAGCTGATAGCAGGGCCAAGTGTTTATATCTGTAATGAATGTATCAAGCTGTGCAGTGAAATCATTGAAGATGAGGAAAAGGAAAAGTCCGAAAAAAGTGAAGAGTCCAAGGATTTTATGGTGCCCAAAGAGATCAAGGGCATGCTGGATTCCTATGTGATTGAGCAGGACAAGGCTAAAAAGGTTCTGTCCGTTGCGGTTTATAATCATTATAAACGCCTGGCCTCGGTAATCGAGAAAACAAACGATGAGGTCGAGATCCAAAAATCAAATGTTTTGATCATCGGTCCCACGGGCTGCGGGAAAACTCTTCTTGCCCAGACCCTTGCAAGGTTTCTTGATGTCCCCTTTGCCATTGCAGATGCAACGGCGCTTACAGAAGCAGGATATGTGGGAGAGGATGTGGAGAACATTGTCCTTTCTCTGGTGCAAAATGCTGATTATGATGTTGAAAAAGCCCAGAGAGGCATCATCTATATAGATGAGATCGATAAGATTTCCCAGCGGGGGGATAATCCTTCCATTACGCGGGATGTTTCAGGAGAAGGAGTTCAGCAGGCGCTTTTGAAAATTATTGAAGGCACCGTTGCCAGTATCCCTCCCAAGGGCGGGAGGAAACATCCCCAGCAGGACTATGTAAAGGTGGATACCTCCAATATTTTGTTTATTTGCGGCGGGACTTTCACTGGCCTTGAAAAGGTGGTTGAACGGCGGATTACCCAAAAAACGATGGGGTTTGGTGCCAAGATAGCCGATAAGAAAGAGGTTAATATCGGGGAGCTTTTGGGGCAGGTCAAGCCCGAGGATCTGATAAAATTTGGGTTGATTCCCGAGTTTCTGGGCAGATTGCCCATTGTCACTTCCATAGGGGAACTCAATGAAAATTCTCTGGTTAAGATTTTGACAGAGCCTAAAAATGCCCTTGTTAAACAATATCAGGAACTTTTCAAGGTGGAAGGGGTGGATCTCCAGTATACCGATGAGGCTCTTGAGGCCATGGCCAAGGAAGCGGTTGTCAGAAAATCCGGTGCCAGGGGTCTTCGTGCTATCATGGAAGAAACCATGCTGGATATCATGTATGAGATCCCTTCCAAAGAAAATGTTGTGGAGTGTGTGGTTGGAGAAGAGGTTGTTCTGAAAAATGAAGAGCCCATTCTCCTCTACGAACAGCCTAAAAAGCAAGCCTGAAACCGAAAGTTTGTTAAATGATCAAAATTTCCAAATTTTTTAATCAGGACGGTATTGAAAAAATGAAAAAAACATTGCCGCTGGTGCCTCTGCGGGATATGGTTTTGTTTCCCCATACCACCACCTCGGTGTTTGTGGGGAGGGATAAGTCGGTTAAAGCCCTGTCAGAGGCAATGACTGCCGATAAAAAAATATTTCTTACCACCCAAAAGGATCCTGAAGTTCTCAAACCCAATATTCAGGATGTTTTCCTGGTGGGGACCGAGGCAAGGATTACCCAATTGCTCCGGCTGCCCGACGGAACGGTCAAGGCCCTTGTTGAGGGGTGTGCCCGGGGGAAAATTGTCAAGCTGGCAGATGAGGACGGATATCTGGCCGTTGAATATGTGCCGGTTTTGGAAACACCCATCCCCGAGTCTGCTTATGAAGCTGCCATGCGAACTGTTTCTGAGGCATTTCAGAACTATTTCGACTTGTCCGGGGTGGTTTCCAAGAGTTTTTTTAAGGGATTGGAAGGGCTTTCGGACCAGGAGTCCAGGTATGCTGATACAATTGCTTCCCAACTGCCTTTCAAGGTAGGAGATAAGCAGGAGCTGCTGGAGTGCGGAGATATTGAAAAACGGTTTTTTCTTCTGCTCAAACTGATTCAAAAGGAAACAGAGGTCTTTACCATATCCCAGAAGATAAAGGGCCGGGTAAAGGAGCAGATGGAAAAGCTCCAGAAAAAGCATTATCTCAATGAGCAGATGCGCGCCATTAAAAAGGAAATGAATGATGGTGGTGAACCTTCCGAGTTTTCAGATCTTGAGAAAAAAATAAAACAGAAAAGAATGTCCAGGGAGGCGGCAGGGGTAATTCGAAGGGAGCTTGATAGGCTTAAACTGATGTCTCCCATGTCTTCTGAAGCCACGGTGGTCAGAAATTATATTGACTGGCTTATTTCCCTTCCCTGGTTCAGGAAGAACCGGGCAAAGAATGATCTGAAAAAGGCAGAAGCTATTCTGGATCAGGATCATTTTGGTCTGGAAAAACCCAAGGAAAGAATTCTGGAATACCTGGCAGTCCAGATTCTGGTCAAAAAAATCAAGGGACCCATTTTGTGCCTGGTGGGGCCACCTGGTGTGGGTAAAACATCATTGGCCCGTTCCGTGGCTTCTGCCACGGGAAGGGCCTTTGCTCGTATGTCCCTTGGGGGTGTCAGGGATGAGGCAGAGATCCGCGGGCATCGACGAACCTATGTGGGGGCCATGCCAGGTAAAATTATTCAGACATTAAAAAAAATAGGGTATAATAATCCGGTTTTCTGTCTGGATGAGATAGACAAGATGACATCTGATTTCAGGGGTGATCCCTCCTCGGCACTTTTGGAGGCCCTGGATCCCGAGCAGAACAAAAATTTCAATGATCATTATCTTGAAGTGGACTATGATTTGTCTGAAATTCTTTTTATCACTACTGCCAATACTTTGTACGATATACCAGCGCCATTGCGGGACAGGATGGAAGTAATCCAGATCCCAGGTTATACAGAATATGAAAAAGAGAACATTGCAACCGGTTTCCTGGTGCCCAAGCAGTTGAAGGAAAACGGTCTGGATGATTCGGATGCCCAGTTCTCGAAAAAATCAATTCGTGCCATTATCAAGCAGTATACCCGGGAGGCCGGTGTCAGGAATCTGGAGCGGGAAATTTCATCGGTATTAAGAAAAATTGCCACTCAGATTGTCAAGACTGATACAAGAAAACGTCGTCAGATTACAACCAACACGGTGTTAAAATATCTGGGCCAGCCCAAATTTAGGGACAGCGCCCTTGAAAAGGAAGATAAGGCCGGTATTGTCACAGGGCTTGCCTGGACCCAGGCCGGGGGGCAGCTGCTTACAATTGAAGCGGTCAGCATGCCTGGCAAGGGAAGGGTTATGGTGACAGGAAAGCTGGGGGAGGTGATGAAGGAGTCTTCCCAGGCAGCGGTCAGCTATGTCCGATCTCGAAGCAAACTTCTTGGGATCCGGGAGGATTTTTACAAGGACACCGATATCCACATCCACGTACCGGAAGGTGCCATTCCTAAAGACGGGCCATCGGCCGGGATTGCAATGTGCACTGCGGTTGTCTCAATTCTTACGGATAAACCGGTAAGCCGGAAGGTGGCCATGACCGGTGAAATAACCCTGCGTGGAAGGGTGCTGCCCATTGGCGGTCTTAAGGAAAAATTGCTGGCTGCCCATGCCAATGGCATTGAAAAAGTGATTGTGTCAATGGAAAACCAAAAGGATGTTCAGGAAATCCCTAAATCTATTCAAAAACAGTTGGAGATAGTTTTTGTGGATGATATGAGTCAGGTATTGGAGCATGCACTGGTATAAGATATAGATATAAGATATGGAATAAACAACAAAGGCCTCCTGATCTTCAAGATCAGGAGGCCTTTGTTGTTTTGATCTGTTTTATCCCTCCAGCATGGAGATGAATTCAGACATGGCGGAAATTTCGTCTTTTGTTGAAATTTTTCTACGGATATCAACCATGTTGTCATGGGTTTCCTTGTCCATGAGAAGGTCTTCTTTTCTGGTTCCGGATTTGTTGATATTAATGGCCGGCCAGATTCTTTGCTCGGCACATTCCCGGGACAGGAAAAGATCCATATTGCCGGTTCCTTTGAATTCCTGGAAGATGACATCGTCCATTCGGCTGCCCGTGTCCACTAAAATGGTGGCCATTATGGTCAGGGAACCACCATTTTCAAGTTTTCTGGCGGCTCCGAATATTTTTCTGGGAAATTCCATGGCATTGGCGCCTAAGCCGCCTGACAGGGTTTTGCCATGACTGTCTGTTTCAGCATTAAAGGCACGGGTCATACGGGTAAGTGAATCTATAAAAACAACAGCATCCTGTCCAATTTCGGCACAGCGAATGGCAGTGTGCATGGCCAGCCGTGTCATTCTCATGTGCTGGCCGATCTGCTGGTCAGCAGAAGAATAGAGTACATGGGCCTCTGTCAGGCCCCGCCGAAAATCGGTTACCTCTTCGGGGCGTTCATCCACCAGAAGTACAAATACCTCTGAATCCGGATGGTTGCTGACAACAGAATTGGCCATGTGCCTTAAAATGGTTGTTTTGCCCGATTTAGGCGGTGCGATGATCAGTCCTCGCTGCCCTCTGCCAAGGGGGGCAATCAGGTCCAGGGCCTGCCCTGTGATATCATCTTCATCCTGGGCCATGGTATATCGTTCAAATGGGTTGATGCTGATCTGATCCTGGAGCATTGCTACGTCGAGAAATTCATCAAAGGGGATATTGTTGATGGTCTCTATTCGGATCAGGGCAAGATTAAGATTTCTTGGGCTTTTTTTCTCGCCGAATCCTTGAATAAAACAACCTTCTCTCAGATTCAATTTTCTGATAAGGCTATTGGGAACGTAGGGGTTTTCAGGCTGAGGTTGAAAGTTTTCCTCAATGGTTCTTAAAAAACCAAAACCTTTGTCCATTATTTCCAGGTGTCCTTGCACTGCTTCCATAGTCAAGCTCCTTAATTCAAACTAGCGGATATGCTTTAACGATAAAAAAGACGGGTTAAGGATTCACTATTTCTCCTTGCGACTGCAAGTCCCAGAAGAAAAAAAGAAAAAAGCCCTACTTTAGAATTTATCGGGTAATTGTTTTCGTGTATCTATCTATGCACGGGTAAATATACCATTAATATACAGGTGTTGCAAGGTGCTGTGTTAAGAATCAGGCCAGTTTTTTAGAATTGGATAAAAAATCAATTTTCTGCATTTAGTGCTTGACACTATTTTTTATACTTGTTATAACCTCTCTGCTTTTGGGCGATTAACTCAGTTGGGAGAGTGCAACCCTTACAAGGTTGAAGTCGCAGGTTCAAGCCCTGCATCGCCCACCAAAACAGTGACACACGGGGGTGTAGTTCAGTTTGGT
>PIVS01000899.1 GCA_003353855.1 Desulfobacteraceae bacterium | reverse complement strand
TTAATAATAGTGATATTCAGTTTTTTCTTTACCAATTATCTTTTTGCAGCAGACCAGGACAAGAATGTAACTAAAGATTATCTTACCCCCAAGCCTTACCCTACGCAATATGGCACAAAAGTGGGATCTGAGTTTAACATTGTTGACGGCTGGTCACAGGAAATTCCAGGGGATCAAATATTATCTCTTACTTTTTATTCAAACGGCACATATTTAACGGGAGTCGAGGTCGATTACCTTTTTGGAGGGAAAAGTTCAGCCGGGTCGAAAGCAGGCAGAGCCATTACTCACGATCTTGATATAGATGAATTCATTTGGAGAGGAATGGTTTATACGTCAGAGACATCTGCTAACCCTGATGCACGTATTACCCGTCTGGATCTGACAACAACTAAGGGAAACCGATATGTTTTTGGTGAGAAGAATCCATGGAAGTCGGGGGGGGGCTTTACGGTCGGTGACTTAGATAATCATTATAACAATGCTGTTATCGGTTTTTTCGGCAGATACGATAACCAGATCAATAGTTTAGGTTTGATGGTAGCAAAGCCTTTGAGGTTTGACTTCCTGGGGCTTGAATTTGCCAATAAGGTCACCCTGGGAAGCGCAGAGCAGGGTTTTTTGGCTGATAGCGTGGGAATAAATGGGACATCTGAAACCCAGGATATGCAGCTTCGCATGACATATAGCGAGGGAGGCACTTCAACCGACCATTGGTCCAACACCTATGGTGCTAGCCTTACAATGGGTATAAAAATCGGGGCGGAAGCCAAAGCAGGGCCTTTTTCAAAAGTTTCGGCGGAATGGTCCTTATCAACAACAAACTCCTTTTCTGACACCGTGGGGGAAAGCACCTCGATCAACTCCACAGTATCCAACACCTCGGAGTATCCACTTAAAGTTCCTGCCAAGACCATCTATGCCATGAAGGGAACCGTCTACCAGAGTACTGCTTGCTTTCCCTATACTGCAACCTTTAAGAACCCCTATGACGGCCAATTCTTTTACATGACCGGGCAGCTTGACAATGCCACATCTGTTTCCACCTATACCCAATGGCTTGATATAGGTTATGTTGACGATGATGGTAATAACATTATCTATGATAAATACAAAGATGATTATGGACCCTATAATTCTTTACAAACTAATTTTACAACACCACTTACCAAATCTGACACCCCGGAAGTTGTTACCCTCAATACCAGGGAAAGCCTTGGTATCGATTCCATAACTATCCACATGGATGATCCAGGATGGGTTATGTCCGCCGAGGAAATTGCTTTCAGACAGTAAAAAGGATTGAACTAACACACTAATAAACAAAGGAGTATGTTTTTTTTAGTCCAG
>PIVS01000898.1 GCA_003353855.1 Desulfobacteraceae bacterium | reverse complement strand
ATATTTTTGCATCAAATATTTTTTACCGGTGACAGGAAAAAGTGCATAGAGAATGAGGTCTTCATCATCCATGGCAAGATCGCCGATCTGTTCTTTGGCCTTTTCAAGCTCGGGCTCCAACACCTCGGCCGGACGACAGGTAATGGGCTCTTCCCCCCTGTCATATCCCTTCAAAGCTTTTTTTTGAACTTCCGGGTCAATGGGCACGGATGTTTTACCATAAAGACCGTAGCACAGATCCTTTACCTGGGCCGTAACCATTTTGTACCGTTCTTCCTTGGTGTCAAATAAAACATTGTTGACTGTCTGAATCCCAACTATCTGGCTTGTGGGGGTAACCAGGGGAATCTGGCCCAACTCTTTTCTCACCCTTGGTAGCTCCTTGTAAACCTCATCAATTTTATCCAGGGCATCCATTTCACGCAACTGGTTCACAAGATTTGACAGCATGCCGCCCGGTGTCTGGTGCAGCAACACATTGATGTCGATCATGGAAACCTTGGTATCATCCAGCAAATGTTTGTATTTGGGAAGAACCTCTTTTTCAAGAATATTGTTTATCTCTGCCAAAGCTTTGATATCAAAACCGGTATCCCTGTTTGTACCCAAAAGGGACATGACAAGGGGTTCAACTGCGGCATGGGAGGTTCTGTATGCATAGGGGGTCATACAGGTATCAATGATGTCGACCCCGGCTTCAATGGCCTTAAGGTGGGCCATGGGAGACATGCCCGAGGTAAAATGGCTGTGGAGGTGAATCAGGGGTTTGACATTCTCTTTTAAGGCTTTGACCAGTTCATAGGCATCATAGGGTGACATCAATCCTGCCATATCCTTGATACAGATACTGTCGGCCCCCATATCCTCAAGATCCTTGGCTTTTTGAATATAATAATCAAGGTTGTAAACCTCTCCGCCAAGCCTTGCCTCGGTCAGGGTATAGCAGATACAACCCTGGAAATGGGCACCACATTCCTTGATCACAGGAACCACGGTTTCAAAATTCCGATAGTCATTCAAGGCATCAAAGGTTCTGAAAACCTCCAGCCCGTTATCAACTGTCTTTTTCACAAAAAGTTTGGCCACATCATCGGCATAGTTTCTATACCCAACCAGGTTCTGGCCCCTGAGCAACATGGAAAAAGGCGTTTTCTTAAAATACCGTTTCAGGGTCCTGAGCCGCTCCCAGGGATCTTCACCCAAAAACCTGTGCATGGTATCAAAGGTGGCCCCGCCCCATACTTCAACTGCCCAGAATCCGATCTCATCCATTTTCTCGGCAACGGGAATCATGTCTTCTGTTCTTCCCCTTGTGGCAAACAGGGACTGATGACCATCCCTGAGGGACAGGTCCTG
>PIVS01000337.1 GCA_003353855.1 Desulfobacteraceae bacterium | reverse complement strand
GCATTGCCCGGTAAAATGGTCCAGGCCCTTAAGGATACCCAGGTGGCAAATCCCGTGATCATGCTGGATGAGGTGGACAAGATCGGCGCCTCCTACCAGGGGGATCCGGCCTCGGCCCTGTTGGAAGTTCTGGACCCGGAACAAAATTCCGAGTTTCTGGACCATTACCTGGATCTTAGGGTCGATTTGTCCAAGGTTTTGTTCATCTGCACGGCCAATACACTGGATACCATTCCCAGTCCCCTCCTGGACCGCATGGACCGCATCAATTTGTCCGGGTATATTACGGCTGAAAAAATGGAGATCGCCAGAAAACATTTGTGGCCGAAATTGTTGAAGCGGAATAAGCTGACGGGAAGTATCATTACCATAACCGATCCCACCCTCAAATACCTCATTGAAGGATATGCCAGGGAGGCCGGGGTCAGGGGCCTTGAAAAACTGCTCAACAAGATCATCCGGAAGAGTATAGTCACCATTCTAAAGGAGAAAAAGAAAAAAATCCCGATCACTATCAAATCTTTGGAAGGGTATCTGGGAGCGCCTTTTTTTACAAAGGAAAAGCAGATGAAAGGGGTGGGCATTGTGACAGGACTTGCCTGGACCCAGATGGGGGGTGCCACTCTTTCCATTGAGGCCGTAAGGGTCCACGCCAAGAACCCCGGGTTTAAATTAACAGGCAAACTCGGGGATGTGATGCAGGAATCCGCTTCCATTGCCATGTCCCATGTCCGGGCGAACCTTGCGACCTTTGGTATTGAGGAAGACTATTTTGACGATGCTTTTATTCACATCCATGTGCCCGAGGGAGCAACCCCCAAGGATGGTCCCAGCGCAGGGGTCACCATTACCACGGCCCTGGTTTCTTTAGCCCTGGGCAAGGCCATCCAGCGGTCCCTTGCCATGACCGGTGAAATCACCCTTACCGGAGATGTGCTGCCCGTGGGGGGGATAAAAGAAAAAATTATTGCTGCCCGGCGTATCGGGATTAATGAGATAATTTTACCCGACGGGTGTTCCAGTACGTTCAAGAAGCTGCCCGGGCATATAAAGGAGGGGATTAATTTTTATTTTGCGAAAAAATACAAGGATGTCTACGAGATTGTGTTTAAAAATAATCGCCCATAAATCTTGCAGACCGGAAATCAGCAGGGGCTGTTGCGGGCAGTCCCTTTTTAGTACAGGGGTGGAACTCCAACGGTAACTGTGTCAAAAGAGACACAGTTGTCTTGTTTCCTTTAAGCAGTCTGTGTAAGGAATTGAGACAGTATCATTGTCCCTCCCCTCCGAAGAGGGGGCAATGATATACTATTTCAATTTCTTTTTTTAATCTAACCCTGTTTTTTCTGACTTATAAGGTTTTTTTACTCCAGACATAATCTGTTTACACTTCCAACCCTCAGGATGGTCATAGGATGCCGGTAAGATTTGTTGAGCTATACCCTCGGGTAGATTTTTCTCATAAACCAGGTAGGATCGATTGTGCATTTCAGTTATATATTTACTTTTGTTCAAATGGGGTTGGGTGTTGGGAACATCGGTTCTGAGCAATTTTCCATCTTTTGAATACTCAGCATAGGTGGTTTCAGAATATTTAACGTACCGATGGCCTGTGGCCATATCAAAGTATGCTTCACCCTTGGCAACCTCCTTTGTACCTTCAAATCCAATGGTGGAACCACCGATTCCACAGAACAAGAAAATAATAAAAAAACAAAATAAATTTTTCATAGATCTATCTCCTTTTATTGATTTTATCGTCCAGGAAATTAGTTTTAAGATGGATGTGTTGTGTGAAATCGTTGATGGTGACCCTGGAGATTCCTGCACAATTATGCGTGGTTCGAGGCCAAACCGGAGGCAGTTACTCCTGCCTGACCCCAGCATGAAAAGTAATCAGCGGAGGTGCCCGTTTACGAACAGGGGCTCTGATTACATCCTTTAGCAACACAATAACACTATAAAAAGGTGGGAAATGCAATCAGGGAAAGGCCTATTTTTCAAATAAAAAAGGTGTATTTTTTGAACGGACCTTACGGATGAATACAGCGGTAGGAGTTATTTTGGTTGCTAATATTTGAGGCGCAGGAAAACTGAATAGGGCTTTACCTGATTTTGTCTTGGAAATGGTATCCAGGCGATAATTCAATGGAAGTCACCCCTTTGGAAATCGCATATTTTGTAAGTTCAGCCGTATTGTTTAGATTTAATTTCTTTTTTAGGTGCGTCCGGTGAACCTGGACAGTTTTGGTGCTGATATTCAGTTTTTCGGCGATATTTTTATTTTTATGTCCTTCGGATATGAGTTGGAGAATTTCCCTTTCCCGTTGGGATAATAGAGAAAAAAGAGAATGAATTTTGTTTTGCTCAGATGCCAACGCACTCTCGACAACAACCCCTGCTACATCATGACAAAGATAAATTCTACCGGATAAAACAATCTTGATTGCCGTGAGCAATTCTTGGAAAGGACATGATTTTAGCAAGTAGCCGGAGATCCCGGCATTCAGCATTCCCATTACATATTGTTTTTCCCTGTGGACGGAAAGGGCAATGATTTTTATCTTTGAATTTTTGGATAATATTTGTTTGCTTGCTTCCATTCCATTTAGGCCGGGCATGCTGATTTTAATGATAACGATATCTGGATAATGTGTCAAAGCAAGCTGTACCACCTCTTGTCCTGAACCTGTCTCTGCTATGACTTCAAAATTTTTTTCCATGCCAAATAGGCTGATAAGCCCATGTCTTACCATTCTATGGTCATCTGCGATAATTATTTTCGTTTTTTTCATCTTCAGTCTTTTCTTATCTGTTTATAGACTTGCAAACAACACATCCATTTATTGGTCGCTCAGCCAATTTTTGGATCTACGAATTTGAATAAATAAACTTTATTTCGGGGTTTTATGGTGTCAGCCTTGTGTACTCCATTCGTTTATCCTTTTTTCCGGGTATAAGTCAAGGAGAAAATGGAGAGTATAACGTGATTAGATAAAAGTTAAAAAAAAGGACAGGATAATTGCGCAGATATAAAATAGATCAAAATGATTTCAGTGATTTAGGGTTATCCATCCCCCTGTCATCCAATGGGACTGAATCTCTTTTATCCAAAGAGATTCAGTATGTTTTTTGCCGAGGAGCTGGCCTGGCCCTGGGCAAGGATCTGTGCTTTTCCAAGTATCTTCATTTTGTTCAGGTTCATTGTTTCTTCAGCGAAATCCAGATCTTCGATTTCGGATCTTGCAAAAATCGTATTGATCATGGCGATGGCATCATTGGAATTTCGTATTGCCTGACCAAATCCTTTTGCCTGACTGGTAAAGGTATTGGCAATGACCATGCCGGGGAGTTTGACCTAGATCAACGCCCGGATTTTTTGCCAGGTTGTTTCCGGAATCTGAGCGCCCATAACCTGGCAAACCTCATAACCGCAGGCAGATCCAAGCTGACCGCTTTTTTCAATGGAAAAGCCGTTGGCAATGCCGAATAAAAAGCCTGCTGCCCAGAGATCCCCGGCACCGGTTGTATCCACCGGATCATTGCCGGATACTGGCTCAATTTTGGTAACCTTGCCCTTAAAAGAAACAAAGCTGCCTCTTTCCCCAACCTTTAAAACCCCATAGCTCACATCCCGGGACAAAATTTGCATGGCACGGGTTTCATCGCTAAAACCGGTATATGCCTTTGCCTCATCTTCATTGGCAATGAGAATATCCACATATTCTTTTACAATATCCATTAAAATCGTTTTTGATGCATTGACCACCTCAAAGCTTGCAAGATCCAGAGCAATGAGGGAACCTGCTGCCTTGGCTGCCTTTACGGACGCCATCATCAGATCCGGGTTGAAGAGTAAATAGCCTTCAACTAAACTGATGGCGGTGTCCTGGAAGAGTTCCTGTGTGATAGCGGCGGGATCCAGTTCAGTGGAAGCCCCTAGGAATGTGAACATGGAACGCTGGGCATCCGGGGTGATCACGGACAAAACTTTGCCCGTGGGAGAGGAAGAAATGGAAAGTTTGGGTTCCACATGGCAGGAGATAATCTGGGATTCAAAGGTTTCTCCATAGGTGTCATTCCCCCTACGGCCGATAAATCTGGCGTCACCGCCCAGGCTGCCCACCCCGACAATGGTGTTGCATGCAGCTCCTCCGGGTACAATGGTCGTGGACTGGGAGGTTTTGGATAGAATAGATTTAATGACATTGTCCTCCACAAGGGTCATTCCTCCTTTTTCTTTTCCAAGATCCTCTATGAACTGATCGGTTTCATTGATTAATACATCCACAAGGGCTGACCCGATTCCGGTGATTCGTTTTTTGGTGGTTTTCGGCATATGTTTTCTCCAAAAAAATGCTGTTATAGGCCCCTGGGGGCTGATTTTTATCAGGTAATTATCAAATTTCCATCATTTAATTCCCCAGAATCATAAAAGCTGCCGTCCAATTGTCAAGGGAATTCTGGTATTTTATACAAATATGAACATATCTTGATATATTTTTTGGACGCCTTGACAAATGCCCAGTAAAAAATTATTAATAGGGGCAAAACCGAATAAATGTATCATCCACAGATGAAAATATTATCCTCAAATAAAAGGAGTTTGGAATGTTAGAAAATAAATCATCTTTATTTACATCTGAATCCGTTACGGAAGGCCATCCGGATAAAGTGGCAGACGCAATTTCCGATGCGATTCTGGATGCCATTATGGCTGAAGATAAAAAATGCCGGGTTGCCTGCGAAACCCTGGTTACTACAGGTATGGCAATGGTGGCAGGTGAAATTACCACGGACTGCTATGTGGATATTCCCGAAGTGGTTCGAAATACCATTAAAGATATTGGGTATAATTCTTCCAATATGGGCTTTGACTGGCAGACCTGCTCGGTTATCACCAGTATTGACCAGCAGTCTGCCGATATTGCCCAGGGTGTAGACGAGGGCGCGGGACTCCATAAGGAACAGGGTGCCGGCGACCAGGGGTTAATGTTCGGGTTTGCCACAAATGAAACCGAAGAACTTATGCCCATGCCCATTATCTATGCCCATAGACTGACCAAACGGTTGACCCAGGTTAGGAAAAATGGTGCCCTTGATTTTCTAAGACCCGACGGCAAGTCCCAGGTGACCATTGAATACGTGGATGGAAAACCCAAGCGGGTGGATACAGTGGTTGTTTCCACCCAGCATTCTCCTGATGTTTCCCATGACGATCTTAAGGCTGCTGTTATTAAAGAGGTTATTAAAAAAGTAATCCCTGAAGATATGATTGACGGGGATACCCGGTTTTTCATCAATCCCACCGGCCGTTTTGTTGTGGGCGGTCCCATGGGTGACTGCGGGGTGACCGGGCGTAAAATTATTGTGGATACCTATGGCGGACAAGGCAGCCACGGGGGGGGATGTTTTTCCGGTAAGGATCCTTCAAAGGTAGATAGAAGTGCTTCCTATATGGGACGTTATGTTGCTAAAAATTTGGTGGCCGCCGGTG